>NZ_LIAC01000008.1:0-249253 GCF_002210235.1 Flavobacterium sp. NLM | reverse complement strand
TTGTCATTTCGACGGAGGAGAAATCGCACTCGTATATCGACAAAGATTGGCGCTTTTCTTTGTAGAGTTTCTAGTGCGATTTCTCCTCCGTCGAAATGACAAATAGTATTGCGCTAAAACAAAAAATCCCATTCTTTCGAATGGGATTTTGTTATTTAATATTCTTGTTGACTATATATCTTTCTCAACAATATATTTTTTCTTATTGCTTTTTGGATCCATGTAAGAAATACCAAAACCTTCTTTATCTGCGTTTAAAGTTAATTTTGAGAGAATTTCTTTTTTAATCTTCTTTCCTTTAATATTGATATCAGTTGTAAAACTTCCTTTAAAGACAATTTCTAAGTTTGTTTTGTCAATTTTGTATTCAATATCTGAGATTAAAAACTCTGCTTTGAGGTCTTTTAGAGAGGTCTTTTTTTGAGAATCAAATACTTTTACATCCGTTTGACTAAATAATATAGAAAGTCCTTTATTGTATAAATCGATTCTTCCGTTACCGCTTTCTTTATCTTCATTTACAAATTCATTAAAAATAACATCAAACGATGGATATTTTTCTTTAGCATTTACATTGAATTTTAAAAATATCCCACTATTTAAAAAATCATACTGCAAATCAGATCTCGGGATAACTTGAAAACTATAAAATGCGGCAGATCTCGAGGAAGATGTTTGCAAATCTTTAATAAACAACAATTTACTTGTTACTTTTAATCCGTCTCTAAAATAATTGAGTTCTGGACTAAAAAGTGATTCATCTGTATTATTACCCAAAAACAAATCATCAAAATCCGGAAAATACGCTTGCGCGGAAACTGTAAGGTTTACAAGAAATAATAAGGAAACGATGAGTTTTTTCATTTAATTAATTAATTTTTGATTCTCTGATTAATTGTAATGTGCTAAGCCAAATGGACATTTATTATTCTTCACATTTTATTTAAATTACTTTTTCCATGGAACATATTCTACTCTTTCGCTTATATGCATTTCATTTGAACACCGATTAGAATACTTTCCAGAATAATCTAAAATAGCCAACAAGGACATTTCAATATACCATATACATAATTGAAGAGCTTCATATTTTACCTTAAAGTGAATTTCACTTAATTTCCTTCTTTTTTCTTCTTGCGAATGAACTATTGCATTACGAATTTGAACAACTGCATCAGGAGCATCTACCATTTGAGTATTTTCATCTATAAATTGCTGTAAAAAACTAAATTTTTGAGGCACTAAGTAATTTATATTTAATTGAGAAAGTAATAACCTTATTTTATTGGAGGCATTTATATTTTCTGAATCTTTTCCTATAATTAATTTCTTATTTTCAACAATGAACCAATTATATAAAAGCTCCAAAGCAGTTTGTGCCATAATAATTGCTCCATCCGAATATCCCCTATTATTATTTGATTCAATATACCAATGAATAGCCGACACTAAAAAATCTTGATCACTTTTATCTTTCCAAATTTGGCTAAATTTTTGAAATAATTCGTTTAAACCTTCAATTGAGTGAACTTCCGGCCAACTTTGTGCAAATTCATATATATCTATATCATAATTTGTGAAATCTTGCCAAATTACTGCACCATCATGTATTCCATGAATAAAAATTGCGGAGGTTCTCCTTCCATTTATAAAAGTCATAAATGTGTCTAAACAATATAATATATCTTTTGTGTCCTCGTAACTTATAGATCCTTTTTTGCATGTTAGTTCTCCATCGTATAAAATCAAATATCCTCCCTTTTCGTTAAGTTCTTTTTTAAGATTATCATAATTTAACTTCTTATCTATTAAAATTAAATACTTATCATTTTCAAATTTTAATCTATTTGCACCTGTCCATGTTTTATCTCTAGTAGCTTTTTTTATATTAATACCACTAAATTCACGCATATTCGGAATAGAAAAAACTATCTTTTCAACAGCTATTGATTGATCTCCTAATATTGCTCTTTGACTTAAGGTCCCTTTAATAAAAATACTATTGTTCAGAGTAACATTGGTTATTAAACCTTCACCGAATTCTAATCCATCAATAAAAATATGCAATGAGTTATTATACAATTTTAGGATATCTATTTTATCAACTATTTTAGCTCGAAAATTAGCTCCTGAATTTGGAAACCAATCATATTGAATGGTACCAACCACAACAATTTTTATTTCATCACTTGAAATAGTAAATTCGCCTTCATATATTTTTATGAAACTATTTGCCTCCAGCATATTTAATGGGCTTTCAATAATCTCATCGTAATTTTTCAATATTTCATTTATCTCTTTCAACCGTATTAATTTATTTGTTCATACTTCAATATTATTAATATTATTTGAATAATCATGAAACAATTATACTATTAATATGTTTTTTTTTATCATTCCTATATCCAAATCATATAACAATCTCTAAAAATCCTGTAAGACATTCCTGTAACTTCTCAATAATTTTACATCATAACATTTAAACTATAAAATCATGAAAAAGATATTATTAGCCAGTAAAGCAATTTTAGGAGCGGGACTTATTATTTTATTCCTTAACTCTTGTAAAAATGAAGTAAAACAAGAAGATCCAAAAGAAGTTGCAGAAGATGCTAATGAAGCCAAATTTGACTCTATTGACAGTAAGGAAGATGATTCTGAATTTTTAGTAGATCAGGCTGAAATTAACCTGGCTGAAATCGAAATAGGAAAATTGGCACAGCAAAAAAGTACCAATGCCGAAGTGAAAAAATTTGGTAAAATGCTTGTTGATGAGCATACTAAATCAGCATCTGAAGTAAGTGCTTTAGCAAAAGCTAAAAACTTTACACTGCCAAGTTCACTTACTGAAGAAGGACAAGAAGAATACAACAAACTAAACGAAAAATCAGGTCTTGATTTTGATAAAAAATTCGCCGATATGATGATCGACGGTCACGAAAAAGCAATTGACAAACTTCAAAAAGCAGCAAAAGATGCACACGACGAAGATGTTAAACTTTGGGCCTCAAATAATATCGCAGGATTAACAGCACATTTAGAACATGCCAAATTGCTGAAACAAAATCTGGACAAAAAGTAAAATAAATTTAATTGGTTATTATTTATTTTTAAGAAACCCCTCAAGAGTTGAATTGCTTGAGGGGTTTTGTTTTTTTAAAGGTGTAAAGGTTCAAAGCTGCAAAGGTTCAAAGTTTTTTTTAAAACCCTATGAGAAACCTTTGTTACTTTGAACCTTTGCAGCTTTGAACCTTATTTTAAAGAAGCCATATCAATTACAAAACGATATTTGATATCTCCTTTTAATAATCTTTCGTAAGCGTTGTTTACGTCGTTTACGCCAATTACTTCAATATCAGCTGTAATATTGTGTTCTGCGCAAAAGTCTAACATTTCCTGAGTTTCGGCAATTCCGCCAATAGCAGAACCTGCAAAACTTCTTCTACCTAATATAAGACTGAATGAAGTTACAGGAAGCGGATCCATTGGAGCGCCCACTAAAGTCAACGTTCCGTCTACTTTTAATAAATTTAGATAGGAATCGATGCTGTGTTCAGCAGAAACGCAGTCTAATATAAAATTCAGGCTTTTTGCATGTTTAGCCATTTGTTCAGCATCTGTAGATAAAACTACCTCATCTGCACCTAAACGTTTTGCATCTTCTGTTTTAGATAAATTAGTTGTAAATACAACAACATGAGCGCCCATAGCTTTTGCTAATTTGATTCCCATGTGGCCTAAACCACCAATACCAACAATTCCAACTTTTTGACCAGGACCAACATTCCAGTGTTTTAAAGGAGAATAAGTTGTGATTCCGGCACATAATAAAGGTGCAACTCCGGCAAGATCTAATTTATCTGAAATATGCAGTACAAAACTTTCATCAACTACAATACTTTGAGAATAACCTCCAAAAGTCTGGATTCCGCCTAAATGTTTGTCTGGAGAATTGAACGTTAAAATACTTCCTTCATCACAATATTGTTCTAAATCGTTTTTGCAATTGTCACATTCTCTGCATGAATCAACCATACAGCCCACTCCGGCAAGTTCGCCAACTTTAAAATTTTTAACGTGATCACCTACTTTTACAATTCGGCCTACGATTTCATGTCCGGGAACAATTGGATAAATAGTTCCGTGCCATTCGTTTCTTGCTGAGTGTAAATCAGAATGGCAGATTCCGCAATACAAAATTTCAATTTCAACATCGTGTGCCTGTACCGCACGACGCTGAATGTCTAAGGTTTTTAATGGCGCTTCAGCAGCTTCTGTACCAAATGCTTTTATGTTTTTTGTTTCCATATGTTTTTTTGTTTTTTTAATTAGTTTCAGGTTTTCTTTGTTTCAGGTTTCAAGTTTTAGAAAACTTAGTCCCTTAGTCCCTTAGTATCTTAGAAACTTAGTGACTCAAAACGAAATACTCTCCATCGGTTACTTTTTCTAACCAGGTTCCGTGGCCTTTATCAATTTCTGTGATAATGGCAACATAAGAGAACTTGTCAAACGGAGTTGCTCCATACCAGTGTTCTACTCCCGGCAGAATCGTAACTACTTCATCTTTAAGAAGTATACGAACTGCGCTTCCTCTTTCCTGATAATAACCTACTCCATTCTTTGCAATAAGCATGTGCAGACTCGCATTGCTATGCCAGTTGCTTCTTGCACAAGGTTCAAAAGTAACTTCCTTAATAACAGTATTTTCAGGATGAATATCACTGCTTTGCTTCTTGTATGAAACGTCGCCCGTCATATATGCACTAGGGACTTTTCCTTCTTCGATAACGGCTGAATAATTTGTTGACATAAATTTAGTTATTTTTTTGAGATTGACTTTATTTAAAACTACTTATATTATTCATTATCAGAATTATAAACTAAATTTAGAAAGCTAGGATCCGCTTTATGAAGTATTTATTTAGTTTGCTGAAAACTGATAACTTATTTAGTATCGTAATTTCAAAGGCAAAATTAGGAAAGGAATGCTTTCCGGAAATAACAATATTCAAACAAAAAATTATGAAATTGAAACAATTTACATTCTTAACGATTTTGGAACCGTTCCTGTAAGTCTTTTAAAATAATTATTAAAATAACTCGGATATTCAAATCCAAGCGAATAACCAATATCCGAAATACTCCAGTCAGTATGCTGTAACAAAGCTTTTGCTTCATTGATAACTCTTTCTGTAATATGCGCCGTTGTTGGTTTTCCTGTAACTTCTTTTACTGAACGATTTAAGTGGTTTACATGTACAGCAAGACTTTGTGCATAATCCTGTGGGGTTTTTAAAGCCAGCGGTTCGTTTTTAGTTTCGATTGGAAACTGTCTTTCTAATAATTCTAAAAATAAAGAGGTAATTCTCGCAGATGCATTTCTATGTTTAAAGAAATTATCTGACGGCTGCATTTTCATCGATTCATGAATAATCAAGTTAACATAACTGCGCATTAAGTCATCTTTAAAAACATAATCAGTTTCATATTCTTCGATCATTTTTTGAAACAATGAATCTATAAACACCTTTTGTTCAGCATTTAAAGAAAAAATTGGTGTTCCTCCTATTTTAAACAAAGGTGATTCGTGAAGTGTTTCTGAACGGTCTTTTGCTCTCAGAAATTCTTCTGTAAAAACACAGGCATAACCTTCATAACCTTCAGAAACGGTTTCCCATGAATATGGAATAATTGGATTACCGAAAAACAAAATAGTTCCGTCGGTTTCTATTCCGCGGTCAGCATATTGTATGATACTTTTACTCGTATTGATGCAGATTTTATAAAAATCCCTGCGGCTGTAAACGGGAATTTTACTTAAATCTCCGTTGATCTGATATACCTTAAATCCCTTCAGCTTTAAATCTGAAGTAAAATCGCAATTCTGACTTTCTGTTTGATTATTCATTTTGCAAAGTTATGAAAATCAAATATTAGTTTTTTGTTTTTTTTGTTTCAGGTTTCAAGTTTTAAGTTTTAACCGCAAAGGTCGCAAGGTTTTTTATTGGAATGAAAGAATCTCGCAAAGTCGCAAGGTCGCAAAGTTTTATTTTCTTTGCGTGCTTTGCGTAAACCTTAGCGTTCTTTGCGGTTAGATTAACTTGAAACAAAAAAACTTGAAACATGAAACTTCAAACCTGAAACAAAACTTTTTATCTTTGTTTGCATGAAGGATTTACTGCCCGTTATAGACTACGTTTCAAGATATGTTGATTTGACAGATGATGAAAAAAAGCATCTGGCTACTTTTTTGAAAATTACCAAAGTAAAGAAAAGGCAATTTATTGTACAGCCGGGTTTTGTATGCAAACACAAAAGCTATGTTGTAAAAGGTGCTTTTAGAGGTTATTTAGTCGATAACGAAGGAAAAGAACACACTTTATCATTTGCTATTGAAGATTGGTGGATTTCTGATTACAGCAGTTTAATTTATCAGGAACCTGCTACTCTTTTTGTGGAAGCGCTTGAAGATTCGGTTTTGATTCAGATTGAATATGAAGACGAACAGAAATTTCTACGCGAAATTCCCAAACTTGAAAAATTTGAACGTATTATAACACAGCGTTCGCTTGCTTTTCAGCAAAAAAGACTTTTGTCCAATTTTACCAAAACTGCCGAAGAACGTTATGATGAATTTATGAGCAAATATGCTGAAATCGCTAAGCGTGTGCCGCAATATGCTTTGGCTTCTTATCTTGGTTTTAGCACCGAGTATTTGAGTAAAATACGCAATCGGAAAACCTCAAAAAGTTAAACTAGTTTAACCGAATTTCCTAAACCAGTTCATTTTTATTTTTCTTGTTCTGTCCCAGATTTGCATTGTCAATAAGGACAAATAATTTCAATTCAATAAAAATGAAAAATACAATTTTAATTACCGCTTTTTCTATTCTTTTTGCTGCTTGCGACAGTGAAAAAAAGCCTGCCTCAGTTTCTGTTTCTCTTCAAAGCAAATATACCGTAACAGATATTGGTCTGTATCCTGAAGGAATTGATTATGACTCAAAAAATGAAAAATTCTTATTCAGTTCGTTGTATAAAGGTGCCGTTTATGCAATGAACCCAAAAGGTGAAACGACAGTTTTTGCTACAAGCAGTAAATTGGTTCTGCCAACAGGAATTTATACGGATGAAACCAGAAACCGATTAATTGTCGCTAACGCCGATTTAGGAATTTCACAAAAAAGTACTGCTACAAGCTCCGGAACAATTGCTACAGTAAGTATTTTTAATCTTACCTCTGGCGCTTTGATTAAGGAAATTGATTTGAAAAATTTTACGCCAAATGCCGGATCATGCCTAAATGATATTGCGGTAGATACTGACGGAAATATTTATATTACCGATTCTTTTTCTCCGAATATCTATAAAATTGATACCAGTTTTACAGCATCTTTATTTGTTACGAATGAATTATTCAAACCCGCGCCAAATCAATTTGGTTTAAATGGAATTGTTTTTCATCCTGATGGTTATTTATTAGCCGTTAAAACAGATGATTCTAAATTGTTTAAAATTTCGATTTCTAATCCTTCCATTATTACTGAAGTTACAGGAGCATCTTTCAGCGCGCCTGACGGAATTGAATTAGACAAAAACAATAATCTTGTTGTGGTTGAAAACGGATTGGCTTTAGGAAAAACATATACTTTTTCGAGCAATAATAACTGGAAAAGTGCTTCAAAAATTAGTGAAACCAATGTTGGCAAAGAAGATTTTCCAACAACTGCAGCTTTGGCTTCAGATGGAAATGTTTATGTAATAAGTTCTAAATTGGGGAAATTATTGGGCGGAGATAAAACGCAGTCTTCTTACGATATTCAGAGAATAAAATAGTTTTTTATAACCGCAAAGAGCGCAAAGGTTTACGCAAAGGTCGCAAGGTTTTTTTTTAACTGGATCGAAATAATCTCGCAAAGTCGCAAGGGCGCAAAGTTTTATTTTCTTTGCGTGCTTTGCGTAAACCTTTGCGTCTTTGCGGTTAATCTTAATTCTTCAAACTTGTAGCTCGTAATCCTTTCGCGGAAGCGGATAAAATAACTTCTTTAGCGCTTTCCTCTTTTTGGATAATTATTTGAGCATAACCATTAAAAAGTTTTCTTTTCCAAGGCTCAGATGGAGTTACAACCTGAATAATTCCCGGATCTGTATTCATTACGTCCCAGTCTTTTATTTTTTGAAGCGGCGTTGCAACGATATGAATGATGTTTTTGCCTTCTTTTAGTATTTTCGAATCCAAAATATACTTTTGAGAATCTTCTACACTTGCATCTACTTTATTTCCGTTGATAAAAACCACTGTTTCTAATCCAATTTTCTTGTAAAAGAAACTCACGATATTAGAAGTCAAATTGGTTTTTAGTTCAAATTCACCTCTGTAAATATAAGATGGTGCTTGGTTTTTATAATCTCTGTCTTTAAACGCTGTTTTCCAATCGTTTTCGGGATAATTTTGTAGTTCCTGAGACAAAGTAGCCGTTACTCCTTTTTGTTCTTGAAAATTAGTTATTTGAACTAATGAAACAGCATCCAGAAACTGATCTTTTTCTAAAGAAGTTGGATCACCGTTTCCTACTCCTAAAATCTTTCCGCCTTTTATGGAAAACGTAATTTCATCATTTGAAGTTGGAACATGTAATCCGTTTTTGTCTGAAACCTCAACTGTTACAACCGTAACTTTTGAATTTGGTACATTTTCTTTATCTACAGAAAGTTTAATATTTTCTGCTTTTCCGGTTGTTTTTTGAATATCAGAAAGTATTCTTTTTCCATTTTTATATCCAATGGCTTCCAGAGTTCCCGGCATATAATTTACTTTCCATTCTAAATGGCTGTTTTGTTCCATTTTCTTTTTGCCGAGACTTTTTTTGTTTAGAAAAAGTTCTACTTCATCACAATTAGAATGTACCCAGACATCAATTTCTTTACCTTCCATCCCACTCCAGTTCCAATGTGGCATAATATGCAAAACAGGTTGCGTTCCCCACCACGATTTTAAATAAAACGCATTGTCTTTCGGGAAACCGCAAACATCCATCATTCCGAAATACGAAGTTACCGATGGCCAGCCATATGGCGTAGGTTCGCCGCGATAATCAAAACCTGTCCAAATGAACATTCCGGCTAAATAAGGTCTTTCTGCATAAAACTTCCAGCCTTCTTCAATACTGTAAAAACTTGGGCGGGGTTTTTTATCGTAAGCGCTTTGATAATGTTTGGCATCATCAGTAAAATAAATGCCACGTGTTGCAAAAGTCGAACCTTCCTCCGTTCCCATTCCCGGTTGGTTTTTAAACTGATTTCGGTGTGCATCGATATCTCCGTTTCCAAGATAATTATAACCCATAATTTCAACTACAGACGAAATTCCGCTTTTAAATCCACTGCTGATTCCTACTGTTACAGGTCTTGTTGCGTCAATACTTTTTGCAAAATTCTGCATTACATTCGTAATACGTTCACCCACAATATTGCCTTCAATATTCCATTCTTCATTTCCTACCGACCAGCAAAAAATACTTGGATGATTTCGGTCACGCTCCATCATTCGCTTTAAATCATTCAAATGATAATCGTTAATTCCCATCAAACGCGTTTCATCAATTACAAGCATTCCCAGTTCGTCGCAGGCTTTAAGTAATTCAGGCGTTGGCGGATGATGCGAACAGCGATAAGCATTTGAGCCCATTTCTTTCAGTTTTTTAATTCGATAATACTGAATTTCATCTGGAAGCGCCGTTCCTATTCCCGCATGATCCTGATGATTATTGGTTCCTTTTAGTTTTAAAGGTTTTCCGTTAAGGAAAAAACCATTTTCAGGATCAAACTCAATCGTTCGAATTCCAAAAGTAGTTTCATAACTATCAATTGTTTTTCCGTTTTGCTTAATCTGCGTTACCAAACGATATAAATTTGGCGATTCAATACTCCACAAAAATGGATTTTCTAGATATAATTTTGAACTATGTGTAATTGTCTGATAAAATTCAGGAGCTACTATATTTTCAGAAAAATTGGCGACTTGTTTATTTTGAGGATCCAAAACAGTCTGAACAATTTCAATTAATCCTTTATAATTTCCTTTATTTTCAATCGTAACATCTGCAATAACATCAGCACTGTTATTTTTAAGTTGAGAAGTTACATAAGTTCCGTTTGATGCAACATGAACCGGATTTGTTTTCTGCAGATAAACATGTCTGTAAATCCCCGCACCTTCATAAAACCAGCCTTCTTCCATTGATGCATCGGCACGAACAACGATTGTATTTTCTCCTCCATAATTTACATAAGCCGTTACATCATATTCAAATCCGTTATAACCGCTTTGTTCTGTTCCGAGATAATATCCGTTAAAAAATACTTTCGAATTTCTAAAAACACCGTCAAATTTTAGACTGATAATTTTACCATTATCAGTTTCCGGAATATTGATTTTTTTTCGGTACCAGCCAATACTTTTCTCCGGAAAGCCTTTTCCAGCCGTTTTAAAACCATGACTGAAACTTCCTTTTTCACTAAACTCCTGTTCAACAGCCCAATCGTGAGGTAAATCTAACTTTCGCCAGGCACGGTCATCAAAATCTTTTGCCGCCGGGCCATCGCCAAATCCGGTTTTGGTTAAGTATGAAAAATAACCCGTTGCATGTCCAAAATCTTTTTCTGTATCGTATAAATGACCAAACGAAAAACGCCAGTCTTTATCGATTAAAGTCAATTCTCTTTCTGATTTATTTTGGGCGAATGTCAAACAGGAAATCAAAAAACTGACAGACAGAATAATTCTTTTTAAGGAAACAATTTTCATAAAACTTGGTTTGGTAAAGTTAGAACGATAAAATTAGAGCATAAAAAGGACTTAACTTAATAGTATTTTATCAAAATATATGCAATAAGATCTGATAATCTGTTTGAAAATGGTGCTTAAAAAATTTAGAATCATTCTATTGGCTATACTTTTTTAAATAACTCTGATTTGATGTAATTTTATATAAAAATTAAAAAAACAGAGATTACTATGAGTGTTATTAAAGATGAAAAAAAGCTTCTTAGCACCATTAAACGTATCGATGAAAAGATCGATAAGAATAATGATCAAAAGATATTGGCCTTTTTTGAATCTCTTGGATTAACTGAAAGAGATGATGTTCCCCAAAATTTTCTGGATTGGGATACGATTCTTATTGTCGTTCCCGACCGCCACATTTCGCATGAATTAAAATATTATAAATATTCCATATCAAGGCTTTTCTTTGTAACTAATCCTTATGCTGATCAAATTCATATTTATGATTTTGACCAATGGAAAAGTGTAACCCGAAACAAAACACAATTTCAAATTAGAGAATTGATGAAAACGAGTTTTGGCGGTGTAAAGAAAACTTCGAATGAAAACGATTAATTTTAAACTTGCCAAATGAAATGGATCACCCGTGAAAGGCCTAAAATTGATAGAATTGCCTGTCCGTGGCTGATCAAAAATTTTGTTGATGCCGATGCCGAATTTATTTATGTTCCGTTTAGTGAAGTTGCAGCGAAAGCGAAAGAATTAGATGCGATTCCGTTTGATATTCCAAATGTAGAATTTACGCATTATAATGAAGAATGTACTTTTGATTACATTATAAAAAAATATCAAATTGCTGATCCAGCGGTTTTAATTATGGCAAAAATTGTTCGCGGCGCCGATACCGACCGTCACGATCTTGCTAAAGAAGCCGCCGGGCTCTGGGCAATTTCTGCCGGACTTTCGCATAATATTACAAACGATGCCGAATTATTAGAAACGGGATTAAAACTCTACGATGCCTTATACAGCTGGGCAAAACATTTGTACAAGCAAAATCATTTGCAAAACAGCCCGTTTGAAAGTTTACTTCACGAAGTTTACAATAAGCTTTTGATTGAGAAAAAAAGCAGTCAAAAAACACCTTTATGGGTTAAGGAATTAAAGAACATCATTCAGGATCAAATTGATGCGCAGTTTACTTTTGATTTAAAGAAAATCTCTAATGATTTAGAATTAAACCCTTCTTATTTATCAAGGGAATTTTCTAAATATTTTGAAGATTTAAATTTTGGCGAATATGTTCGAAAACTGCGAATTGAAAAAGCTATTAACCTAATTCAGAATTCGACTTATACTCTAACCGAAATTGCTTATATGACGGGATTTTCAGATCAAAGTCATTTTACCCGGATATTCAAACTGCAAACAGGCAAAAATCCTTCTTCTTATAGAAAAAATGCCCTGAAAAGTAATTCAGATACAAAAGGTAAATAGCATTCTATTTTTTAATTTACATTGTCGATAGTTTTGTTTCTTAATTAACAAAACTAATCATGATTTCATTTAAACACATTTTCATAATCGCTTTATTTACTTTCAGTTTCAATGCATTTTCTCAAACTACTTATCCAAAAATTACAGGATATTTTGGGATTATGCATCCTATTGCCACTTTTAGCAGTGAACAAACAAGTGTAAATTTTAGAGATTATTATGCCGTTGGTTTTCCTACCGGAATCAATATTTGGAAGAGCCAGAAAATAGGTTTTTCTTTTGAAGTTGTTCCTAATATCAGAGTTCAGGGAAACAGTGATAAAGTGACTAATTTATTATTTCATCCCGGTGTTTTAGTGGCTCTTGGTAACGGTTATACTTTTGCCGGAAGAGCAGCTTTTGAAAGCAGCGGCAGATATGGTATAACTCCCGTACTTAATAAAACGGTTATAAAAAGTGATAATTGCAGTTATTATGTGGCGCTTCCGCTTGCCGTTCGTTTTGGTAATGATCATCCTGCCTCTTTTACGGTTGGCTTTCAATTTGGAATTGCTTTTTAAAAATATCGGTATCAATGACAACTTCAAAATATTCATTAAGAGAATTAACTTTATACTTTCTAAAACTAGGAACAATAGGTTTTGGAGGGCCGGTTGCGCTTGTGGGATATATGCATAAAGATTTAGTCGAAAATCGCAAATGGATTTCTGAAGAAGAATACAAACAGGGTTTGGCTTTAGCCCAATTAGCCCCCGGCCCATTGGCAGCTCAATTAGGAATATATTTAGGTTTTGTGCATTATAGACTAATAGGAGCCACTTTAATTGGGTTTGCATTTATTTTACCTTCCTTTATTATGGTTGTCCTTTTAGGAATTATATATAAATTATATGGAGGGCTTCCCTGGATTCAAGCTGTATTTTATGGTGTTGGCGCAGCCGTTATCGGGCTTATAGTCGTAAGTTCGTATAAACTTACTGTAAAATCTATTGGTAAATTTAATATAGAGTCTTTTAGGACAAACTGGTTATTATGGCTGTTTTTTATTATTACTTTTAGTATAACATTTATAATGCGGCAAGAACCGGTTTTGTTATTTATTGCCGCAGGATTTTTATATATGATCATTAAGTCACCTCCTAAATGGTGGAACTCAAGATCTATAACTTCAATATTATTTCTACAAGTTCCTTTATGGAATTATGAAAGCAGAACGTTAATAAAAATTGCCATTTTCTTTGCCGAGGCAGGAACATTTGTATTTGGAAGCGGGTTAGCCATTGTACCTTTTTTACATTCGGGCGTTGTAATTGAAAATCATTGGTTAACAGAACAGCAATTTTTAGATTCTGTTGCTGTAGCAATGATAACACCCGGCCCGGTGGTAATTACTGTAGGATTCATTGGCTATTTAGTCGACGGTTTTTTGGGTGCTCTGATTGCGGCCTTAGCCACATTTTTACCTTGTTATATATTTACTCTTGCTATGGCTCCTTATTTTCATAAAATTGCAGGAAATAAATCAGTTAAATCATTTGTTGATGGAATAACAGCAGCAGTTATTGGTGCTTTGGCAGGCTCAGTTCTTGTAATTGCTTCCCAAACTATAATTGATGTCCCAACAACTTTTATCGCTCTTATAACAATTGTTACTTTGTTTCGCATCAAAAATTTACCCGAACCTTATATAATAATTATTGCCGCTTTATTTGGCTTATTTATTAAACTTATATAACCCGTTCGTTTTGCAATGCATCCTGCCTCTTTTACGGCTGGTTTTCAATTTGGGATTACTTTTTAAATATCATGAATTCAACTTTTTAAATAACGAAATACAGTAAATTCTTTTCCAGAATACATTTTTAATTATTAAATTTCAACAACTTAAATAAAGGCATATTGATTGCTTTAACTAAAATGTTCTTTTAATTATTTAAAAAACTCATTTATGGAAACAAAATTTGATATTGTTGTTATTGGTTCAGGTCCGGGCGGTTATGCATCGGCAATTCGCTGTTCGCAATTAGGTTACAAAACTGCTCTTGTAGAAAAATATAAAGCCCTTGGCGGAACCTGCACAAATGTTGGCTGCATCCCCACAAAAGCATTACTGGACAGTACGGAACATTATCATACTGCCGAAACCAAATTTGCAACACACGGAATCCTAACCGGAAAATTGAGTTTAGATTTCAAGCAGTTAATTAAAAGAAAAGGCGAAGTTGTAGAACAGAATATTGCCGGACTTAATTTTTTAATGAAGAAAAACAAAATCGAGGTTTTTGAAGGAATTGGTTCTTTTTTGAATAATTCTGAAATCAGCGTAAAACACAACGATGGCAATTCTACTAAAATTACTTCAACTTATTTTATTATTGCAACAGGTTCAAAACCAGCTACAATTCCCGGAGTTGAAATCGACAAACAACGAATCATAACTTCAACAGAAGCACTTTCACTGCCCGAAAAACCGAAAAGCATTGTAATTATTGGCGGAGGCGTAATTGGTGTAGAAATGGCTTCTATTTATGCCAGAATTGGCGTTGAGATTACGATAATAGAATATTTTGACAGCCTGATTCCAACAATGGATAAAGATCTTGGAAAAGAACTTAAAAAGATATTTACCAAACAGAATATCAAGATTTTATTGAGTCATAAAGTACAATCAGCTAAAAATAACGGCAAGAATGCAACGGTCAGTTTTTTGGATGCCTCCAATAATCCACAGGAAATTACTGCCGATTATTGTTTGGTTGCTGTTGGAAGAAAACCGTATACAGAAGGTTTAGGTTTAGAAAATACCAATATCGAAGTCGACTCAAAAGGCCGAATCGTTACCAATGAAAAACTGCAAACCAAAGCCGAAAATATATATGCTATCGGCGATGTTGTTGCCGGAGCAATGCTGGCGCACAAAGCCGAAGAGGAAGGAATTTTTGTTGCCGAAACTATTAACGGACAAAAACCTCATATTAATTACAAGTTAATTCCGGGCGTTGTTTATACTTGGCCAGAAGTGGCTTCCGTTGGCTATACCGAAGAAGAACTGAAAGAAAAAGGTGTTGAATATCGCGTTGGAAAATTTCCGTTCTCAGCCAGCGCAAGAGCGAGAGCGGCTATGGAAAAAGATGGTTTTTCTAAAATCTTATCTGATCCAAAATATGGTGAGCTTTTAGGAATGCATGTCATTGGCCCACGAGCCGCAGATTTAATTGCTCAAGGTGTCATTGGAATGGAATATGAAGTTACAGACGAAGATATGTTCAGAATTTCATACGCTCACCCAACTTATTCTGAAACTTTAAAAGAAGCTTATATGATTGCTTCCGGACAGGGAGCTATTAATATTTAAGTTTTTTGTTTCAGGTTTTCTTTGTTTCAGGTTTCAAGTTTTTACAGTCTTAATCTTTGTCAAAGTTTGGAACTTTGACAAAGATCTGTATTCTATTTTTTATCTCATTTAATTTCAAAAATTCTGATAAATTTTTGTTCTAGTTTTTTCCTCTTTCTTTCTTCTTTCCATCTTGAATAGAAAATGACAATAAGAAGAAACAAACTCACAATTGTAGTGGCTCGTCTAAGGCCTCTTCCAAAGAAAAGAAAAAATATATTAATGAATATTAGAAAAACTACTGGAGAGAATTTCGTCCAAAGCAATTGAAATTTGCTATTTTCTTCAACGACGTAATTCACATTAACCCTATTATCTATATTCTTGTAATTTCCTCTCACAATAAAAATTGTGGGAGATGTCGCTGAATTTATAGTTAACCGAAAACTTTTATCATCAAAAAGTCCATAAAAAGGTTTTGCGCCGCCAAATATGGGAAATAGTCTAAAGTGACTTAAATTCACTTTTAAAGAACCAATCTCGATATTATTTTGCAATCTTCTACGGAAGTCTGATAAAGAAAGGTTTGATTCCATTTTATTGAGCAGTCAACAAACCATTAACCATATCTTCTAAAGCTTTTCCGTGGATATTTTTAGCTATGATAATTCCGTTTTTATCAATTAAAAAGTTCAGAGGAACAGACTGAAGCATATAATCTCCAATAACCGGAGATTTCCAATATTTTAAATCGCTTACTTGTACCCAAGGCAGTTTTCCTTTTGTAATTGCTCCCAACCAAAGCGGTTTTTTAGTATCCATAGAAACACTGTAAATTGAAAATTTATCTGGATAAGCATTGTATAATTTTAATAAAGTCGGCTGTTCTTTAATACAAGGTCCGCACCAGGAAGCCCAAAAGTCAACTAAAGTTAATGAACCTCTTAAAGACGAAAGTACCACATTGTTTCCTTTGGTATCAGGAAGATCTATTTCTGGTGCTATATCGCCAATATCAGTACCTACAACCTGCGCTTTTGAACTGGTTAATACACAACATAAGAATCCTAAAATAAGTAGCGTTTTTTTCATAGTTTATTAAGTTTATTGTTTTGGGGAACGTTTTTTAATCTCGCAAAGTCGCAGAGTCGCAAAGTTTTTTTAGTCTTTTCTATGGATTGCCTCCAGCTTTAGCTGGAGGTTTATAAAAATTAGCTTGGAAAGGCTTTAGCCAAAAATATAAAGTTTGGCTAAAGCCCTTTTCTTACCTTTCTTGCTACCTCCAGCTAAAGCTGGAGGCAATTGAAAAAAAACTTTGCGACTCTGCGACTTTGCGAGATTAATACATTAGCAAATATAATTTTTCTTTCCTAAATTCTTCATCATTTCTCCTCCTCCATCATAAAATTTTCCTAAAAATATTTCTTTAAATTGATATATCGGGAAAAGTCGATATATTTGCATCATGGAAAATATAGAACTTTTTAAGGCACTCTCTAACAAGTCCAGATTACAAATGCTGGAATGGCTTAAGGAACCCGAAATAAACTTTCCCAGTCAGCTGGAACATGGCGGATTTGAACACGGAGTCTGCGTGGGACAAATTCAGGCCAAAGCCGGTTTGACACAATCTACAGTATCTGAATACCTGTCTATTTTACAACGCGCCGGTTTCATTGAAGCCAAACGTGTTGGACAATGGACTTACTATAAACGCAACGAAGGTGCCTTTGAAGCACTCAGTAAATTAATTCAATCTAATTTGTAAATTACTTATGAGTACAAACAACCTGTTTTCGCCGTTTAACTTAAAATCGTTAAACCTTAAAAACCGAATCGTAATGGCGCCAATGACGCGCTCTTTTTCTCCAAACGGAGTTCCAACTGATGATGTAGCTGCTTACTACCAAAAAAGAGCTGAAGGCGAAGTTGGTTTAATATTATCTGAAGGAACTGTAATTAACAGACCTTCTTCATCAAATGATGCTAATGTGCCGCATTTTCACGGCGAAGCTTCTTTAAACGGATGGAAAAAAGTTATTGATGGAGTTCACGCTGCAGGCGGAAAAATGGGTCCGCAGATCTGGCATATGGGAATTATGGATAACCACCATTCAGGATGGGTTCCCCCAGTTCCTTTTGAAGGTCCTTCTGGATTAAACAGACCTGATTTTAGAAATGGTGTTACCATGACTGAAAAAGATATTGAAAATACTATTCTTGCTTTTGGACAAGCTGCGGCTGATGCTAAAAGATTAGGCTTTGATACTGTTGAAATTCATGGTGCGCACGGTTATTTAATTGACCAATTTTTTAGAGCTGAAACGAATTTACGTGAAGACATTTTCGGTGGAAAAACTTTACCGGAACGTAATCGTTTTGCTATTGAAGTGATTAAAGAAGTTAGAAAACAAGTGGGTAACGATTTTGCTGTAATCATGCGTTTTTCTCAATTTAAACCTTCTGATTACAATTATAAACTGGCTAAAAATCCGCAGGAATTAGAAGCTTGGCTTACGCCTCTTGTTGATGCCGGAGTGGATATTATACACGCTTCGCAACGCAGATTCTGGGAACCAGAGTTTGAAGATTCTGATTTAAACTTTGCAGGCTGGGCTAAAAAAGTTACCGGAGCTCCAACTATTACAGTTGGTTCTGTTGGTCTTTCCGGAGATTTCTTTGGTGCTTTTGCCGGAGAAAGTTCTCAGCCGACTTCTTTAGAAGAATTAAACAGACGTTTCGACAGAGGTGATTTTGATTTGGTTGCCGTTGGAAGACCTTTATTATCTGATCCTAATTGGACTGCTAAAATTAAAGCCGGAAAAACGGATGAATTAAAAGGGTTTAGTAAAGAAGCTTTGGGAGCATTGGTTTTAGAATAAATCTTAAAGGTGGCCCACTGGTTTAACGGATTTTACTGGTTTACGCTGGTTTTAATTTTATCTGTGGCACAAAATAATACAACAGGGATGAGACTATTAAGTTTCATCCCTGTTTATTTTTTACACAATGCATATCCGTAGAGGCGCACAGCAGTGCGTCTACGCAAAGTATAGACACGAGATTTAAACGCATTTTTGCAAATTCATACAAAAAAATCATTTTTAATCTTTTTAATCTGTGGCAAAAAAAGACGTAGTTGCGGTACGTATCTACATAAAACAAAAATAAAGGGATGAAACTATAAGCTTCATCCCTTTTTTGAATATCTATAACTAACAAAATTAGAAATTCAAGATTTTATATACGTTGCGTAGATGCACTGCAGTGCATCTCTATCTTGTGCATTTTACGCTATTTTACGTTTTTGAAATTTATTCTGAAGCCAATTACGAACTGGTTCGTCGTATAATTTTAAACATAGATATGCTATTACAATACTCGCAATTAAAACTCCAATTCCTACAACGTAACCGTCCTGAAGCGAAACTTTATTATCAACAACCCAAGCGGTATACCAATAAATTAAAGGATAATGTGTAATGTAAATTGGATATGAAATATCGCCTAAAAGTTTACATATTTTTGCCGAGAAAGCGTTTTTAATTTGTCCGCCCGCTCCTATTACAACAATAATTGGGAAGATTAAAATGATAACGAATGATTCATATAAACCATTCATCCATAAACTATTTTCGTCTCCAAATCTTGGCAATGCCAAAACAATTGTGATTAAAATACTGCAAACCCAAAATGCACCTTTTATATGGATTAATTTCCCTAAACGGGAAAGTAAAATTCCGGCAAAAAACGGATACAATAATCGGGTGAAACCAACATTCATTTGTTCCAGATTTAATGACCAGCCGCCAATTACATCACCTTTTGGACCAAAAACAGTATAGTTAATTAACAGTCCGGCAAATATCAGCACAAAAACTGATAGTACTTTATTCGAAAATCTGCGGAAAATTAGGGCGTACAAGATGTTTGCGATGTATTCGAAAAAAAGTGACCATGCCGGACCATTTAAAGGATGCATTTCTCCCCAGCCTCTGATTTCCATTGAAGGCGGAATTGGTAATAAAGTGAAACCAATAATCATGGTTAAAATTACTTTCCACACTTCCATTCCTGCAATTTGTGGAAACAATATATCTGAGGCCTGAAAATAATAAAATATAGCACCAATGATCATTCCCATAATCACCATAGGCTGTAAGCGTATTAATCGGCGTTTGTAGAATTCCCATTGCGTCATTTTCCCCCAGCGATCGTCATACGCATAAGCGACAACAAACCCTGATAAAAGAAAAAAGAAATCAACGGCTAAATAACCGTGATTGATTATCTGTATAAAACGATTTCCGCCGCTAAAGGTTTCAAAAATGTGAAAAATAACAACTAAAATAGCCGCAACTCCACGCAAACCATCGAGAATCTCGTAATGTTTTTTTGGTTTTATATCAGTGTAAATAACTGTGCTCATAAAATATTTTGGTTATTATAAGGTTAGTCTAAATTTTTAATTAAACACATAGAGACATAGTTTTTGAACTTTAAAAAAGGCGTTTCACTTGTTTAAACAAACATAGCTATGCGTTAACAAATTGGAATTTGGAATTTAAAAAATTGAAAATTAATTTATTGGTGGTTTTTCAGCCACTCTAATCTTCTTTGATCCGCTAAATGTTTTACAGAGAAGTTTTCGAATTTAGCCTCAAAACCTTTTCCGTCAGGAGAAGCGGCCATTAACCCAACCATTACTGGGGTATTATCTTGTAGAGGCGCGTTTCTGGTCATGATATAATTTTTATCATCAAAAGAATAAAATACCTCAACAGCATCTAATCTTCTTACCGCTTTTATCCAGATAAACGGCGATGCTTTTTCAAGAGTAGTTACGCTCCAGTCACTTTTATCATGTGTTACAACGGTGCTGATATTGAATTTCCCGTCAACAAATTCTACTCCGGTTTTGATGTAGTTTTTTTCATCAACACGAATCATTAATCCCATTTGGTCAAAACGAGCGATATAATTTCCTGTGATTTTTACTTTGGCTTCAAATTCACCGCCGTAAGTTGCATAGTAAAAAGGCGCATCATCAACCGTGAATCCGTAATGCGAAATTCTCCAGTAATCGCTGTTTGCGGTTACATTCATGATTAAGGCATTGTTTTTAATTTCCCATTTTTCAGGTTCATTAAACCATTGCATTTTTTCCAGACTTTGCGCCGCAAGATTTTGCACTAAAAATAAAGCGACAGCACCAAGTACAATTTTTTTCATAGTAAATAATTTAAACAATAAAGTGTTTTATTTTTTTACCATTAAGATATTAAGTTCAAAGCTTAATTAACTTAGTATCTTAATGGTAAAATTTTAAACTTAATGGTAAATCTTAAAAAGCAAAGCTGCAACTTTTTACACTTGCAGCTTTACAACCAACCAATTTAGAAATAATGAAATTATTGAAGTGAGAAGCCCACTTTAGATTTTATATCAGTTGAAGATGCTCCTACGATAGCTTCAAAAGCTCCCGGTTCAGCAACCCAGTCGTGTTTTTTATCATCGAAGAAACTTAAAGCCGTTTTATCGATTGTAAATGTTACTGTTTTTTCTTCTCCCGCTTTTAGCGAAACTTTCTCAAATCCTTTTAATTCTTTAATCGGACGAGGTAATGAAGATTTTAAATCGCTGATATAAAGCTGTACCACTTCAGAACCTTCTCTGCTTCCTGTATTTTTTACCGTAACAGAAAACGTGATTTTATCACTGCTTGAAATTTGTTTTTTATCAGCTGTTACTTTTCCGTATGCAAAAGTCGTGTAGCTTAATCCGTGTCCGAAAGAGAATAATGGTTTTATTTTTTGTTTGTCTGCCCAACGGTATCCAACAAAAATTCCTTCGTTGTATTTTACTTCATCTTTACCTGGAAATTCTCCTAAAGCGTGTGCTCCGTTATCCGATAATTTTACTGGGAAAGTGAAAGATAATTTTCCAGAAGGGTTTACATCTCCAACTAAAACCGATGCCAAAGCATTTCCAGCTTCAGTTCCTAAAAACCATCCCTGAACAATTCCCGGAACTTCTTTTACCCACGGCATTGCAACCGCGTTTCCAGAAATATTTACGTAAACAATATTTTTATTTACTTTTGCCAATTCACTGATTAATTTATCCTGACCATAAGAAAGCTCTAATCCGTTACGATCGTGTCCTTCATCATCCTGATTTGGAGCTTTATTCAAACCTCCAATAAATAATACAATATCAGCATCTTTTGCTACTTTTAAAGCCTCAGCAGTTAATTCAGCAGGAGAACGTTTTTCCTCTAAACTTACTTTTGCTACAACTCCGTTATAATTACTTGTAGGATCTCCTACGTAACCACGAGCATAAACGATTTCAGCCTGATTGCCAATTCTTTTCTTTAAACCTTCAAGAGGTGTAATTTCGTAACGTGCTTTTAGAGAAGAACTTCCTCCTCCTACAGTCATCATTTTAATTGCATTTTCACCGATAACGGCAATCTTTTTAGTTTTAGAAAGATCGATTGGTAAAATGTTGTTATTGTTTTGTAATAAAACGATTCCTTCCTGAGCAATTTTTAAACCAGCTTTAGCATGTTCTTCTGTTCCAAAAGATCCAAAAGGACGGTTTCTATCCATTGTAGTCAGGAAAGCTAAACGTAAAACACGACGTACTTTTTCGTCTAATTCTTTTGTTCCTATCTCCCCTTTTCTGATCATTTCAGAATATGGTTTTGCTAAATAATAATTATCATAAGCATTACTGGTTCCCCAAGAAAGTCCGTTTGTCCAAGAACCAAATTCCATGTCCAAACCATTGTGAATAGCTTGTTTCGTATCGTTTACACCTCCCCAGTCAGAAACTACAACACCTTTAAAGCCCCATTCTCCGCGAAGAATATCGTTTAATAAATATTCGTTGTGGCAGCATTGCTGACCTTTGTATTTGTTATAAGCACCCATAATTGCCCAAACTTCACCTTCTTGTACAGCCGCTTTAAAAGCCGGAAGATAAATTTCGTATAAGGCACGATCGTCAACTACTACGTTAACAGAATTACGGTTTGTTTCCTGATTGTTTAAAGCGAAGTGTTTTACGCAGGCAGCAACTCCATTAGACTGCACTCCTTTAATATAAGGAACAACCATTTTTGAAGCTAAAAACGGGTCTTCTCCCATATATTCGAAGTTACGGCCGTTTAAAGGGCTTCTGTAAATGTTTACACCAGGTCCTAATAGTACGTTTTTGTTTCGGTAACGCGCTTCTTCTCCAATTGATTTTCCGTATAAAGAAGCTAATTCTTTATTCCATGTTGAAGAAAGTGCGGTTAAAGCCGGAAATGCAATACAAGAATCATTTGTCCAACCTGCTTGGTCCCATTCGTCCCATTTTACTTCAGTACGAATTCCGTGTGGTCCGTCGGTCATCCAGTTTTCCGGAATTCCAAGGCGTTTTACACCAGGTGAACTAAATTTTGACTGCGCATGAATTATGGCAATTTTTTCTTCGGTTGTCATTCTTGAAAGCGCATCTTCTACACGCTCGCTAATTGGCTTTTTATCATCAAGATAAACCGGAACCTTATTTTGTGCATTCAATCCGAATGAACTCAACAAAACTAAAACAAGGATTGTTTTAACGTTTTTAAACATAACTAGTAATTTATTTAAGCATTCAATTTTTGGTATAGATACAAGTGGTCAATTGTACCTTTTAATAATATTGTAAAGCTAAAACGTTATAGTTCGTTTTGAATTTTTAAACGAAAAAAAGTAGTGAATTAAAAAATTAAAATTCTGATTATCAATTTTTTAATAAAAAATAAAGGCTAAAAAAAGTAGTGATTTTAAAATAAATCTTTACATTTTCAATGTAATTAAACCTATTTTCATGACCATTTCTTCAAAATCATTTCTCGAAACTGCCGCTTTATTTCGGGCTCTTGTTCGATAATTGTAAATTGTACTTAAAGAGTAACGAAGAAAGGCCGCAATTTTTACACTGTCGTTAATTCCTAAACGAATCAAAGCAAAAATTCTAAGCTCAGTATTTAGCAATTCTCCCTGTTTTAAAACGATTTGTTCTTCTTTAATTAAAAGGGCATTAAAGTCTTTTACGAAAGTGGGATATAAATTCAGGAAAATAATATCGAAGTTTTTATACAATTCTTCTAATTCTGTATCAACCAAAGTCGTTGACTTTAGCATTTTATAGATTTCGTCAAATTGTTTTGCCGTTGCTTTTTTATTTAAAATAATACGGTAATTCTCCAGTTTATTAATGTAAGTTGAACAAAGGCTGAAAAAATGTGCAATATATTCTTCCTTGATATGATTCGATTCTGATAATTGTGCGTTACGTTCTTGCAGCTGATTATTGGTTTCGGTAATATCCTGATTTAATTCGGCTAATTTTTGACTGGTTTCATAGAGTTCTCCCCGAATTCTCGAAACCTTTTTCATTTGTTTGTAAACGTAAATTACCGCAATAATTAAAAATACCGAAAGCAAACTGATGCAGATTAAATAAAGCTGTAATTCTGTTTTTCGTTTGGCTTCTTTCTCTAAATAAACGGTATTGATAATCGAATAAACTTCTGACATTAAAAGCGTTCGAAACTGCACATTACAATAAAGCGCATCTTCAATCGCCGATTGCGTTAGTTTATACGCCATATCGACATCTTCAATTTCATAAAAAACCAAAGCTAATTCCTGCAGCGAAGCATTGTCTTTATTAGCATTTTTAATATCAGAAGTTGCCGAAAGTGCATAATATTTTTTTCGCAATTCAAGCTGATGTGTATGCTCATAAATACTTCCAAGCAAATAGGTAATCATGGCATATTGCGGATCATCTTCGCTGGTATTTTTAAGCAGATTCATTAATTGCTTTTGGGCACTAACTATTTTTTTATGATATACATCGTGCTGAATTTTATTGATTTGGTAATTAATAGATTTTGGATCTAAAACCATCAATAATGAATCACGGTATTTTTGAATTTGCTGTAAATATTCTTTACTGTAACTATTTGCCGCGTAATGCTCAAAAAATTCACGATACGAAACAAAGTAGTTGGGAAGCAGGGATTTTGACAATTTGTTTTTGTCAATACTTTTTAAAATTGCTTCAGATTCCCTGTATTTTCCCGAAGAGGAATATAGTGTAACCAATTGCAGATTGGCTAAATCGGCCAAATCTTTATCGTGAAGTTCATCGGCAATTTTTAAGTTCTTTTTTACATATAAAATAGCCGAATCTGAATTGAACTTTTGGTATTCTGTATATAAGGTTTTATTGTAATTGTACTCTTGTTCTTTCGTTAAATCCTCTGATTTGATTTTTTTGAAATTTAGAATCCTTTCTTCCTTTAATCTAACATAATGTTGTTTGTTTTTTAGCGCCAGATTTAACTTGTCTATAATATCATCTGTACTTTCCGAAGCAAAAACCGGAAAGCTCATCAAGACAATTAAAAGTAACAAAAGTGGATTTTTCAAACTGTGTAAAAAATAAATGTAACGTACAAATATAATAAAGTGTAAATAGAAAAATGAATTATTTATATATCTCGCAAAATAACCTAAAACTAATAATGATTTTTATAATTTTGATTGAAGTGAATTTCTAACTTAAACTACTATCAAATGCCAAATTTTATCATCGAATGTTCTGAAAATGTATTAAGATTAAAATCTGCAGATGATATCATGCAGGAAGTTTTTAATTCAGCTTTATCAACCGATCTTTTTACCGCAACAGAAATTAAAGTTCGCATAAATCCTTTCTCACATTATAATAATGGTAATACTTTAAGTGATTTTATTCATGTTTTTGGTTATATAATGGAAGGCCAAAATGAAGAACAAAAAAACAATTTATCAAAAGCAATTGTAACGAAACTAAATATAATTTTGCCCGAAGTTAAATCAATTTCTATGAATATAGACGATTTCCAAAAGGCTGGTTATTTTAATAGTAAAATGATTTAATTGGTTTGTTTGATATAAATAATTTTATTACAAATAATAAATGTTATAATATTTTCCATGATATTGTCATTGCGAGGAACGAGGAATCGCACTAGAGAATCGACAAAGATGGCGATCTGCTGTACGGAATTTCTAGTGCGATTCCTCGTTCCTCGGAATGACAAAACTTTGCGTTAAACCTTATCAAAAGAAAAACAAACTTTGTCAAAGTTTAAAACTTTGACAAAGTTCCTCTAAAAACTTATAAACTTATATCACTTATATGGTTTAAAAAAAACTACACCACAATTGGCGCCGCCAAACAACTCTCCGGAATATCAAAAGCATTTACTAACGCCACAGCATCTGGACGAATATCCCAGCAAAGCTGATTAACCAGTTTACGAACCGCTTTGGTTTTTACCGCTTCCATATAACCATCTTCAAGATACCAGGCTTTGTTTTTTTCTATCTGCGAAAGCGCATATAACTGATATAATTTTGTCAATATTTGTTTTGAATTTTGGTCTTCAATTGCTTTGATGGCTTCCTGAAATTGTTCTAAAACAATACGTTCCAAATAAGCTTGTGCAACATCAATCATCTGATGCTGAACTACATTAAAAGCATCATAAGCTTCTAAACCGCCATCTACTAATTTCTTGATACGTCTCGCTGCCGAAGCCAGAATTGTTTTTTCTCTGTGCACAAATGCCTGTAAATGAAATTCTCCATCCAGTAAATGTTCATCATCTGATCTTCTGGTTGCGATTGGATTTTTCTCTGTAATGGCTGTTTTGGCATTTTCATATACATAATTGATAATTCCCAAAGAACCCATTTCACCAAAAGATTTTCTGAATTCAGATAAACGGTTTTTAGCCACTAATTGCATTAAAACGGTATTATCACCTTCAAAAGTCGTGTAAATTTCGGTGTCATTTTTTAAAGCGTCAATTCGGTTTTCAGATAAATATCCTTTTCCGCCACAGGCTTCTCTACATTCCTGCAAAATATCTCTTGTACTCCAGGTTGAGTACGATTTCATTCCGGCTGCAAGCGCTTCGATTTCCTGCATTTCGCTTTCTGTTCTGTTCAAAAATCTTTTAGTCAGATATTGAAGCGCAAAATGAACGGCATAAGTTTTAGCCAAATGCGGTAACAATCTGCGTTGGTGCATTCTGTAATTCAAAATTGGAACTTCTGATCCGCCTTCAGGACCAAATTGTCGGCGTTGGTCGCTGTAGCGAATGGCAATTGTCAACCCAGATTTGGCTGCAGCCAAAGCCGAACGCGGAATTCCGATTCTTCCTCCTACCAAAGTTCCTAGCATGGTAAAAAATCTTCTATTATCACTCGGAATCGGACTTTCAAATTCGCCTTTATCGTTTACCGAAGCAAAACGATCCAGCATATTTTCTTTCGGAATCACAACATTATCAAAACTAATTGTTCCGTTGTCTACTCCATTTAATCCCATTTTATGTCCGCAGTCACCAATTGTAACGCCTTTTAGAGTATTTCCGTTTGTATCTCTTAGCGGAACTACAAAAGCGTTTACGCCATAATCGTGATCGTCGATAATTAGTTTCGCAAAAACAGTTGCCATTTGTCCGTGGACTGCGGCGTTTCCGATATATTCTTTTTGAGCATTTTTATTTGGCGTATGAATCGTAAAAGTCTGATCGTTATGATTATATGTAGCCGTAGTTTCTAAACCTTTTACGTTCGATCCGTGATGTGTTTCTGTCATGGCAAAACAACCCGGAAGTTTTAAGGAACCAATATCTTTTAGATATTTTGCATAATGTTTTTCGGTTCCGAGAGACTGTACGCTCATTCCCCAAAGCCCAAACTGAACGCCAAATTTTATCACTAAACTTAAATCGTGATAACTTAGCGTTTCCATAATTGCAAAATAATCTTCTACGTTTCCTCCTCCGCCATATTCCTTCGGATAAGCCATATTTCCTAAGTTTTCATCGGCTAAAATTTTACACCAATTGTAAACCGTTTGACGAAAAACATTAATATCTGTCGAAGTTTCGTAAGCAAATTCAGGTCTTGAAATCACTGATTTTACTTTTTTTATGATGTGAGCTTCTTTTCCATCCAGAAATTCCGTTATTTTTTGGATGTCAAAATTGCTCGTTGTCTGCGAATTTGCGGTAAAAGAATCGGCTTTTGTTTTGAAGTTTTGGAGTGCTTCTTCGCCTAAAATTCCAAGGTCATTTTCGAGTTTTATAAAGTCTGATTCTAATGAAGAAATATCCAAATCTTTATCTGAAAGTGCCACAGCAATATCAAAAATGGATTTTATGGAAGATTTATCCTGAATGCTTTTTTCAATATCCAGTTTCCATTGTGCGAGTTCATTTCGCGAAGGCGGATTTGAAATATCAACTTTAGATAAAAGATATTCTTGTTCTTCGGCTGAAAGGGCTTTTTGGGATTTTATAAATTCTTTTAATGTGGTAAATTCCTTTTGAGTCAAAAGATCATCAGACCACACTAAATAAAACAACGGAGTAAAAGCTTGAAGTTTTGCTGGTTTCATATAATAGAGATTCGGTTTTTATTTTTTTTGCCACAGATTATACAGATTAAAAGGATTTTTTTTCGCCACGAATTACACGAATTTTCACGAATTTATTTTTTTATACTGATTCTTTAAATCAGTTTGAATTCGTGAAAATTCGTGTAATTCGTGGCCGACTTTCCACGTAAAGAAAATAATCCCTTTAATCCGTATAATCTGTGGCCTATATTTCAATTTACTGCATAAAAAAACAGGAATGAAAAATACTCATTCCTGTTTTAAAACCCTGTTAAGATTCTCGTAATTTTACATTTTTTAACCAATAAAATATGAGAGATACATTACTGAGAATCTTTAGACGACAGGATATATTTCTGTTTTATGGCAAAAATATGATGTGAATTAAAAACTAACACAGCAATAAAAATAATACCGTATGCTATAATTTGTATAATGCCAAATGGTTCTTTATAAAAAAACATGGCCAGTAAAAAAGCAATCATCGGATTGATGTTTAAAAGCATCCCAACGGTTGAAGAATTTATTCCTGAAAGTGCATATAAATTAAGAAACAATGGGAAAATGGTAAACAAAATGGCGATAGTTTCGATACAGAAATAAAAGCTAAATTCTGTTGGAATTGGTCCGCTGTAGGCTGGGAAAAAAGGCACTAAAAATAAAGCAGCCAAAGTAATATGAAATGTTAGGACTATAAATTTATCAAAACCTTTGTTAACGCGCTGACTTACTAAATATGCGGCATAAGTAAAGCCAATTATGATGCTGAAAAACATATCCATTATATTGGCATAAGACAAAAGAATACAGCCTGAAATACTTAATCCAACTGCAATCCATTGTGTTTTACTTAGTTTTTCGTGCAAAATAAAATACGCCAATAATGTGGTTAAAATTGGACAGACTAAATATGCCAAAGATGTGGCTTTTACGCTGACATGATTCATTACATAAATAAAGGTAAACCAATTGGCCATTAGAAAAACGCTTCCGCCAATATTTAATAAAGCCGATTTTCTCTTTTCAGCTTTTGGCATTGCTTTAAAAACTGCTATGGCTTCTTTAACCTTTTTTCGTCTAAATGTAAAAGAAATCAGGAGCATTAAAATGCTGCAGCTGAAAACACGATAGAATAATATATCCAATGAGGCATAATCATGTATTGGTTTTAAAACCAAACTAAAAAATCCCCAGATTACAAAACAAGTAATGGCCGCTATGTAGTATTTTGTTGTTTTCACGAAATTTTAGTTTGTTTAATTTTCTATGAAACAAATTTCTAAAAAATAAAATAGCAATACAGATACAGTTTTTGTAAATTGCAGCATAACAGTTTATTTTTATGAAGAGTTCAAATTACTTGTATCTGCAGTTTGCAGACGTTATTGAAAAGCAGATAAAATCAGGGCTTTTAAATGTTGGAGACAAACTGCCTTCGATCCGGGAAGTTTGTGCCGAAACGGGTTACAGCATGAGTACGGTAAGCAAAGCGTATTATGAAGTCGAAAGCAGGTCTTTAATCGAATCGCGCCCTCAGTCGGGTTATTATGTGAGTAATATCTCGGCCAGAACAATTCCGGAACCTTCTGCCAGCAGTCCCATATTAAAATGCGAAAACATAGATCGGGAAGATTTAATCGATCAGGTTTACGGTAATATGACCGATAAAAATATTACGATGCTGTCGCTGGGTTTTCCATCAAATGAGCTTCTTCCTATTGCAAAATTAAACAAAGGAATGGTTCAGGCGATGCGCCAGCTGCCAAACAGCGGAACAAGCTATGAAGAAGTACAAGGTAATTTGAATTTAAGAAAAGAAATTGCACGCTGGTCTTTTAGCTGGGGCGGTTCTTTAACAGAGCGGGATATTATAACGATGCCGGGCTGTACAAGCGCCATATCGCATTGTTTAATGACGTTGACAAAACCAGGAGATACTATTATTACCGAAAGTCCTGCTTATTTTGGAATTCTGCAATTGGCTAAATCTTTGGGTTTATATATTATGGAATTGCCTACCAATATGACAACGGGCATAGAATTAGAAGCGCTGAAAAAAGCTCTTGCGACTAAAAAAGTTACACTTTGTTTATTGATGAGTAATTTTAGTAATCCTTCTGGAAGCATGATGCCTGCTGAACACAAAAAAGAAGTGGTAAAATTGATGGAGTTTTACAACATTCCATTAATTGAAGATGATATTCACGGCGATTTGTACTTTGGCGCAAGCCGCCCGACAAATTGCAAGACTTACGACGAAAGCGGTATTGTACTTTGCTGCAGTTCTGTTTCTAAAACACTGGCACCGGGTTATCGCGCCGGCTGGGTTTCACCTGGGAAATTTAAAAAAGAAATCCTTCGTAATAAAATTTACCACACGCTCTCCTCTCCTACAATTACACATGAAGTTGTGGGTGATTTCCTGAAAAACGGACGCTATGAAAATCATCTTAGAAAAATCCGCCAGATACTGAATCGCAATTGTAATAATTATATCAATACAGTTTTAGAATCTTTTCCCGCAGGAACAAAAGTGAGCCAGCCTCAGGGCGGCTTTTTCCTTTGGGTTGAATTAGATAAAAAAATTGATACTGCTGCGTTTTATCATCTGGCTATGAAACATAATATCAGTATCGCGCCCGGAAGGATTTTCTCTTTTCAAAATCAGTTTTCGAATTGTATGCGTTTGAGTTTTGGGCTTCCGTGGAGTAATGAATTGCGGGAATCTATTCGAACTTTGGGGAGATTGGCAGCGAAACAGTTGTAAGGTCATTGCGAGGAACGAAGCAATCTCACTTGCTAAATCAAACTTTGTGTCTTACTGTTAGTGCGGTTGCTTAGTTCCTCGCAATGACAAAACTGTGTGTTTTTAAAAATAAAAAAACTTAGAATAGCATCTTCAATTAATATAGCCCGTGGTTTCAACCACGGGACGCGGAGTATGACATTACATTGTGATTACATTGCGTTCCAGCGGTTGAAACCGCTGGCTATGTTTAAAATGTTTGCGTTTATATTTTTGTCAATTTATTAGTGAGATTGCTTCGTTCCTCGCAATGACAAAAACTCAGAACCTTAGCAACTTAGCCTCTCAGCAACTTCAATAAAAAAAGCTGGACAGCGCTAACCAATACACTGTCCAGCCAACAATTAAAGAAGACCAAAATTAAAGTCTTATAACACAAAATAAGCGTCTTTTTCGACTTTCTTAGGTTCGTCGTCTAAGTGGAATTCTTTCAGAATATCAAATTCGCTTTGATATTCGTTCAGCATTTGCTTGATATTTTTTTCAATAGTGTTTGCAATTGTGGTAACCGGCGTATCGGTTGGTCTGTTTTCAAACGGATCCTGCAAATGAATCGCCATTCTTTCGATCAAAAAGAAAGCTGCTGCAATTGCAGTAATCAACGGAATCGCAAACCAGCTCAATACACTTGTCAGCCCAAAAGGCAGTAACAAAATAAATAAACACAAGGTTAATCTAATGTACATACTGTAGGTTGTTGGGAAAATCGTGTTCTTGATTCTCTCGCATTTACCCATTTCATCGCATAATCTCGATAATGTATTATCGATTTCAACTTGTTGGTACATGTTGATTTTTTTCTCGTTTTTAGCATTCTTAAGATCACGTGCATGAAGCATTAAAATAGCATTAGGAACGTTTTGATGGTTCTTGATGTATCTAATTTCATCTTCGCTCATTAAACCTTTTAAAGGTTTTACGGCATCTTTATTTCGAAGTGCCTGCCCTAAACTATAACACCATGCAATTTGTCTTTTGGCAAAATTCTCTTTGAATTCGCTTGCTTCTACAGAAAAATCGGGGTCTTTATAAAATGTCAAAACCTGACGAATTAAGGTTCTGGAATCGTTTACAACGGCTCCCCAAACAATTCGTGCTTCCCACCAGCGATCGTAGGCCTGATTCGATTTAAAGGCTAATAATAAGGAAATAATGGTTCCAATCATGGTTGGAATCGCAATTGGAATATCTACAGGAAGGGTGACAAAATAGTGATGAAAAATTTCGAACAATACAGTATAAGTAATCACTAAAGCCATTTCTACTTTAATTTTCCCGAGAACGTACTTCATTGGTATTCTTTTCTTTAATAACATATTTTCGGTTTTAATTAAATTAATATTTGTTTAGAAGAATCGGGTTTTATACGGTTTCTTCATATAATGAAAGTACCGGAAGTCCCAGTTTTTCATTAATGTTTTGTTTTTTTACTTTTTTAAATTTGATTTTTTCGCCTTTACGGGTTTCTACCAAAAGGTCAATTTCGTATTTTGAAATGGCTTCGGTTAAATAAGGCGCTGCTGCGTCGTAATTATCATCAACTCTTGAAGTCTGGCTTACAATTTCATAAGAGAAATTTTCATTTAAAAACTGCTGTACATCTTTTACATGAACATTTGCAGCGCTGTTTTCTATATAAAGCGCTTTTGTAAAATCTTCTTTAAAATCGTTTCCTAAATGCAGAATCGGGCATTTTTGATTGGCCGCTAATTGTACTAAATATTGATGAATACGTTTTGTTTCCTGTTTATAAGAATGCGTTAAAACGACTAATTTTACAGCAAAGTGTTCAATAATTCCTCTAAAAATTGGAGACGAAAGTCCGTATTGATTGTGAATTTTAATTTTGCAGTTTTTAGTATGATCAATCATATATCTGCAGGTTTCGAGAACTTCTTCCTGACTTTTGGTAAGTCCGGTTCTCATTTCACGTAAAAAATTAGAGGATGAAAAAGCATCTGGAGTATCAGAAACCATCATTAGAACAATTTCACAGTCTGATTCTTTTGCCTGACTAATAGCTGATTTTACAGCAGAAATTGTATCATCTTTTAAAGTAGTAGGTATTAGGAAATTTTTCATATGTATAATCTTTTAGTTTATACATACAAAATAAGGGGCTGAAAATTAGAAGGGTCTTAATCTAAAATTAGAATTTTCTAAGATTCAACATTAGATTTTTTAATGTTGGTCTTTTTAGGATTTATCTTTTTGAAGATTATCGTTACGATTGTTCCTTTGTTTTGCTCTGACTGCACTTGTATTTCGCCATCGTGCATACGAATGATTTTGGAAGCCAGAGGCAATCCTAAACCGTAGCCAATATATTTGGCTGCAATTTTCCCTCTAAAGAAAGGTTCGTACAAATGTGGAATATCTTCTGGCGGAATACCGATTCCGATATCGTTAATCGAAATTTTTATCGCATCCTGATTGGCAGAAAGCGTTACAAATACTTCATTATTATCAGAATACTTTACGCCATTGGTAATAATATTATTGATCGCTAATTCTAAAAGCGGTTTATTACACGGAATTAAAAGCAGATTAGAATCTTTTGGGGCAAAATTCATTTTAATGCTGACACGATTATCAGGATAAATTTTATCTAAATCTGATTTTACGTCTAACAACAATTCATCAATTCTGGCAATATCTAAAACTTGTTTGTTTCCGTCGTAACCCGTTTGTGTCAACTTTAATAAACTCTCGGTCAGGTTTCCTAATCTTGAAGCCTGACTGTAAATGTTTTGCAATGATTCAACATATTCTGAAACTTCACGCTCTTTTAGCAGCATAATTTCAGATTCGGCAATTATGGTTGTAATTGGCGTTTTTAATTCGTGTGAAGCATTATTAATGAAGTTGGCCTGAATTTCAAATGAAGTTTCAAGCCTGTCTAACATATCGTTAAACGTTTCTGTCAAATCTGAAATTTCATCAGAGTTTTTCACTTCCGGAAGTCGGTTATGAAGATTTGATGCACTGATTCTGTTTACTTCTTTGGTGATTCTTGCAACAGGATTTATGACTCGTTTTGCCAGAAAACGACCTAAAAAGAATGCGAGAAGTATAAAACCTATCCCTCCAAAAAGTAATATTTTTATAATATATATAGACGTAGTTTTTCCGCGTCGGTCACGCGCGCCTACAATTACAATATATTTTTGATGACTTTCAGTAAAAACCTGTCCGAGATAATATTTGCTGTTAACTTCAAAATAATCTTTTCCTGTTGACAGAATATTAGAATAAAACTTATTTGGAAGGTTTAGATTTGTGTTGTAATCAAAACTATTGGCGCTGTTTATTTTAAGAACATATTCTTCTTCTTCAATAAGTTCTTCCAGTCCGTTTTTCTTTAAATTACTATAGTATTTGCTTTTTTCAGGATCGTGCTGAAAGTGTATTGATGCTACAATTTTGGCACGGTCTTCTAACCTTTTCAAAAAATGGTAACGGTTATTTTCTCTAAATAAAACAAATACTATTATACTCAATAGCAATGTACTAAAGGTAGAAAGTGCTACATAAGTAAAAGTAATTTTTTTTCTGATATCCATTCTATGGCTTTATAACATAACCTAAACCTTTCATGGTATGAATAAGTTTGGTTTTAAAAGGTTTATCTACTTTTTTTCTTAAATACGTAATATACACATCGACAACATTGGTGTTCATATCAAAATTAATATCCCAAACGTTATCTAAAATCTGATCGCGGGAAACGATTCTTCCGGCATTTTTTCCCAGATAATACAGTAATTTAAACTCTTTCGCGGTTAAAATTATCGATTCTCCTTCTCTTTTCACTGTTTTGGCACGTCCGTTTATTTCTAAATCGCCAATCGTAATCACGTCAATTTTATCTGTTTCCTGATGCGCCCTTCGATTTAAAGCATTTACTCTTGCATCGAGTTCTCCAAATTTAAAAGGTTTTACCAAATAATCATCGGCACCCGAATTAAGTCCGGTTACAATGTTTTCTGAAGTTCCCAGAGCGGTTAAAAGTAAAATAGGAACAAAATTTTTACTGGCACGAAGTCTGCGGCAAATCTCGATTCCGTTAATATCCGGTAACATAACGTCTAAAACGACAACATCAAAGTTATAATTGTAGATCATTTCGAGGGCAGTTTTACCGTCCATAGCCACACTTACTTCGTTGTTATTTTCGGCAAATCCTTTCCGTAAAATCGATAAAAGATTTGGTTCGTCTTCGACTATTAGTAACTTCATATTAATTTGTATATACAACAAAAATAAGGATTGACTTCAAAAATATTATTCATAATAGTTGTAAATTATGATTTAATTATGAACAACGGCTTTAAAAAGCATAAAAAAAGCAGCTTTATCTAGCTGCTAATTCTTACTTATAAATTTATACACGTTGAACTTAATTAATTAAACACATAGAAACATAGATTTTGTTATTGATCAAAGGCGTTTCACTTGCATTAACAAACATAGCTATGTGTAAATGATATATCATTTATTTTAATCTTTATTCAATTAATACATAAATCTACGTTTCTATGTGTTAAATATTATTCTTTCTAATTTTTAAAATTAAAACTCAATACTGCTCCAAGTCCAAATTGAAAAGTCGAAATATAATCATCAACTGCAACCGGACCATACCAATATGTCCAATAATAACTCTCACCAACTGCTGCCGACATCGATTGTAAATAAGCGTTAATATTTACAGAAACGGTTGAAGCTGTTTTAATTTTTACACCTCCCTTTACATCCCAGGCAAAATAAGTTCCGCTTCCTCCCTGAGGTGTTTCTAAAATACTAACTCCAGCTCCTGCACCTAAATAAGGCAATAAATTTGATCCTGTATCAAAATAATGGGTGAAATCTGCGAGAATAAAATTGAAGGCACCTTTATCGTTTCCGGCATTAACCTGATTTCCTAAAGGGCCATAAAAAGGTATTTTCACATCTGATCTTAAATACTTTAACTCAACTGAGTTATTTGTCGAAAAGAAATATTCAAATCCTGCTCCATATTGAAATCCATCTTCAATTGTTGCAGAATAACCGTCGTAATCCAGCTCATCTGAAAAATTATAACCGCCATACAAATTAAGCGAAAAAGACCTTGCATCCTGAGCCTGCATTCCTATCGCCGACAGGAATACAGCTAATAATAAACTGTACTGTTTCATAAATTATGTGTTTGAAAGTTAAATGGTTAGCCAAATTTAATATTTTTTATTGTAATTTCTTACATTTTTAAATATAAATTTCACACAATCAAACACTTAACAAATAAAGCTATTAAAAAGTTTCTCCAGCATTTAAGTAAAATCCCTTCGAATTATTTCCCCACGCATTATCGACAATCAAATTGGTACGTGTTTTTTTGTCTATTAATATTCTAAGGCCAACACCAACCGTTGGCTGGATTGCATGAAAAAGTGATACATCATTGTCTTTATTACTAGCGGTTACAAAATTGGTAAAAGCTACTCCGCTAAACATTTGATTACAGGTTATGGGAAACCGAAATTCTGTTGAAAGATAGACTAAACCATTTCCTCTAAATAATCCTTGTGTGTAACCTTCTCCACTCCTGCTGCGCTGATCCCAGCCAATTGCGGGCAGATTTAAATACGGAACATCGCCTCTTGTAACAAATTGTCCGTAAGCCCAGATTCCGAGAATATAACGCGGATTTTTCTGCGAAAGCGGAATAAAATTTCGATATTCGGCATACAAAACATTGCTGTATTTTTGATTATCAAAAAATACGGGATTAAAACGATAATTAATATTTGCAAACCAGCCTCTGGAAGAATTCACCTGATTATCTCTAGAATCGTAAACCATATTAAAACTTACTCCGGTTAGAAAATATTCTAAATTATCAAAACCGTGTTCCTGATTGTAATTATAATGATAGGTTAGATTTCCGTTTTCAACATCTAATTCTTTGTCTTTTATATTGGTGTACCAATCGATATTGATTCCTGCGCCTACGTAAAAATTCTTTTTTACTTCGAAAGAAGCGGTTTGATGAAATTTGAAATAATTATAATCCATTTCCTGTGCCAAAGAATCGATACTAAAACCAGGTTCCTGATCCCGATGCGGTGGAATTATATCTGTTCCGAGTCCATAGTTTGGTTGCGAAAATATGTAAAGCCTGTAATCGCCGCTTAAAAAGATTCGGTTATTTTTTAGCAGAATATTGTTTTTAACATTTATAAGCCATTGCTTTTTTACGGTATAGGTTATACCCAAATTAGCGACTGAATATTTATCTGATTCTTGTTTTCCTTTGAAAGTATACTGCGCAACGGCGCCAAAAAAGAATCCTGTTGCGGGCTGTGAACCAATTGCGGGAATTACTAGGAAAAAATTGTTTTTTGTGGGCTTTACAACTAAAGTAGAATCGGGTTTTTTAAAGATTTCTAAAATAGTTTTGGGTGGACATATTTCTTTTTTTTGAGAATCTGTTTCCGTTTGAGCTGTTAGAAATAAAGGAAATACAAAAAGCAGAACTGCGATTTTAATTTTATGCTGAAAACTTATTTTTCTTAAGAATTTCATTCGGCAAAAATTTTAATTTCTATTTAAAAAATCAAACCTCTTGTAAATATAACTCTTATTTTCAATATTTTACAGAACAAAACATTCAGAATATATCTTTCAATAAAATCTTATTCTGCAATTTTTTAAACTTTTACAATCAAAACTACTTTACGGTTGAAATTAATTTTGCAAAATGTTTTAAGAAACTTAAACCTTTCTTTTAAAAACACTTACAAATAAAATAGATACCATAATGAAAAATACTTTTGAATTTAAACTTCCCAATTTTCCAACTGATCATTTTGAATTTGAAAATAATATTTTCTCAGGAAAATCAACCTTAAAACAAAATGGAGTTATTGTAGAGCAAAGTAAAGAAAGAGGAAAACCTTTTTTAATAAAAAGGGTGAATGACGAAATTGTAGAAGCTTTTCCTAAAATGAACATTCCGGATATCTCTGCGCAGGTTTTAAGCATAGACGGAAAAAGATGTGTTATGGCAGCGCAATTAAAATGGTATGAATATATAATTGGTGCACTGTCTTTTATTTCCTTTTTTAGTGTTGGAGGAATTGGCATTATTGTGGGGAGCACCGCAACTATTATTAATTATAATTTCTTCAGACAAAATACTTCACCAAAATATAAATATCTTAAAGTTTTTGGAGTAAACGTAATTTGTTTGGCTTTATATTTAATCGCAGTAAGCCTGAAAATGAATCAATAAATAGTCGAGAAATTTAAAGTTTTTTTTAAATAAGCCGTCAATAATATTGAAGGCTTGTTATTATAATTTTTATAGTAATTTTACTTTGTGATAAATTTTGGATGGATTAAATTTTGTAAAGAATAGATTTCATCCCACTTTTCCTGTGTAATCAGCTTTCTTTCTAAAACGGCAATTTGATGTACGCTTTTGTCTGTTTTTAAAGCTTCGCCCGCAATACTCGCGCTTTCTTCATAACCAATAATTGGGTTTAACTGCGTCACAATTCCTATACTGTTCATGACCATATTATAACAGTGATCCACATTTGCCGTGATTCCTTTAATACATTTGTCAATTAAAGTTTGAATGGCATTTGAAAGATAATCTAAAGAGGTAAACATCGCAAAAGCAATTACAGGTTCCATTACATTCAATTGTAATTGTCCTGCTTCTGCCGCCATTGTAACCGTTAAATCCTGACCAATTACATAAAAACAAGTCTGGTTTACGACTTCTGGAATTACTGGGTTTACTTTCCCCGGCATAATTGATGAACCTGGCTGACGTGCGGGTAAATTGATTTCGTTTAAACCTGTTCTTGGTCCTGAACTCAACAATCGTAAGTCGTTGCAGATTTTAGAAATCTTAACGGCAGAACGTTTTAAAGTTCCCATAATCTGAACATACGCTCCGGTATCAACTGTTGCTTCGATTAAATCTGGTGAAAGTGTCAACGGAATTCCAACTTCTTTGGCTAAATAAGCCACACAAATTTCAGGATAACCTTCCGGAGCGTTTACTTTTGTTCCAATGGCGGTTGCGCCCATATTGATTTCCAGCAATAATTCCTGAGCATTTTTTAAACGTTGAATATCTTCGCCAATTGTTGTTGCATAGGCTTTAAATTCTTGTCCTAAAGTCATTGGAACAGCGTCTTGTAATTGTGTTCTTCCCATTTTTAAAACTTCTTTGAACTCCTCTCCTTTTTTGGCAAAAGCAACTTCTAAGCCCGAAAGTGTTTTAATAAAGCTGTCCATTTTTAAATATAACGCAATTCTAAATGCCGATGGATAAGCATCGTTTGTAGATTGTGAACAGTTTACATGATTATTTGGGTGCAGAAAGTTGTATTCGCCTTTTTTGTGTCCCAGATATTCAAGACCAATATTCGCAATTACTTCATTGGCATTCATGTTTACAGAAGTTCCCGCGCCGCCCTGAATTAAATCGCTTACAAATTCGTCATTAAATTTTCCGGCAATAACCTGATCACTTCCGTAGCAAATGGCTTCAGCAATTTTTGGATCGATCGCATTACAGTCTTTATTGGCAAGAGCTGCGGCTTTTTTCACATAACCTAAAGCTTTGATAAACAAAGGTTCTTTTGAAATGGGAATACCGGTAATATTGAAGTTTTCTACCGCTCTAAAAGTTTGGATTCCGTAGTACAGATGATTCGGAATTTCTAATTCACCTAAAAAATCATGCTCCTTTCTTGTTGATTCCATATAATTAAAATTGATGTTTTTTAACTTAAAAAATAAGCGTAAAGCTACATCAAATTCTAAATTTTGTTCACAACTTTTACTTAATATTTTGGCTTAAATTAGTACCTTTTCAGCCTCAAAAATTTAAAATAAACTTGAAAAAAGAAAGCGAATATTTTCTTGATAAAGAATATAATACGGTTATTTATGCCAAAGACGATCTTAACTTTAAAGATTTCGAATGCTGCGTTTTTAATAATTGTAATTTTTCTGCCTGTACTTTTTTAGCGGTTACTTTTATAGATTGTGTTTTTAACGACTGCATTTTTACCGAAGCAAAGATTAATTATGTTGCTTTTAGAACCGTTACTTTTAATGGATGTGAAATTAAAGAAGTGAATTTCGCCATGTGCGATAAACTGATTTTTGAAGTTCGTTTTAATGATTGTATTCTGGACTTTTCAAAGTTTTATACTTTAAAATTGAAAGGAACTCCGTTTACCAATTGCAGCTTAATTGCGGTTGATTTTATGGCCGCCGATCTAACGGGCGTTTTATTTGACAACTGTGATTTATACCGTTCTGAATTTGACAAAGCCATCGCCAACAAAACCGATTTTAAAACGAGTTATAATTATTCTATCGATCCTTCTAAAACTAAACTTAAAAAGGCTGTTTTTGCTTTGAAAGAATTGAAAGGGTTATTGTTTAAGCATGATGTGATTGTGAGTTAAAGAAAAAAGCCAATATAAAATTGGCTTTGATTATTAATATATATCATTGGAGATTACTTGACGATAGTACCTACCTTAATTTTATACTTTCAGCGATTTTTTTATACTCATTAAAATAAGTATATTTTTTTGATATGTCGGTTCCTAAAAATTGAATTATACCTTTTGGTGTTTGTTTTATATATTGATACATTTTTAGTTCTTTTCCTTCAAAAATTCCAGACATTTCTACTTTTATAATCTCATCTGCGCCCTCTTTATATTTTTCTTCGGAGATCACTTTTATCTTAACATTTTTCTCTTTATAAATATTATTTCCATATTTATATATCAATTTATCACTGTAAGTTTTTAAATCAAATCCATTAAGATTATTAGGTAAAACTCCAATTAAAAAATTATTTATGTAGATTCCATTACCAACCAATTGTTCTTTACCAATAGTATATATACCAAAACTATTCATGACATTTAATAATTCAAATTCTGATTTTTTTAAATCTACATAATAAAATAAATTATCATTAATATTTACTTTTATATTCTCATCATAATATGTACTTAAAACTAAATCTGTTATTTCCTTCCTTTCTTTTTCATCATTTGAAAAAACTCCCATAACTAAAACTGAAAAAGAAGTATCTCCAAAGGCAAGAATAATTTGCTCTGAATCCTTACCTTGAGGAGCAAGAGCAAAATAAGCATCATAAAATCCTAATTTTAATTCTTTCTTTATTCTTATTCTTCCGCCTTGCTTTTCTAGCTCATCAATTTTATTACTTATTTTGGTAACAGATTTATGATAGTCTTGGTTTGGAATTTCAATAACTTGAAAATAATTTTTTGAATCTTTTTGAAACCTTTTTAGTTCATTATAATATACATAATCTTTAGATTCATTTATTAATATTTTTGTGCCCTTTACAATTACTTTATTTTCAATATTCGAAATTTTAATTTGATCGGGAATATTTATTGATTGTCCCTTTAAGTTAAAACTGAACACTGAAAATATAAAAAAAAATATTGTGATGTGCTTCATACGCTATTGTTGTTGTCATTATTCAAAAACATAAAAGTAAAAACATCTTTAAAAGGACAAAAACTATTTTTAAATATTTTTCCCCATCACATAATCCTCCATTAAATACCCATTTCCAATTTCTATATCGACTGTTTCTTTGATTTCAAAACCTAGTTTTTTATAGAAATTTAATGCGGTATTAAAACGGTTCACATTTAATAAAAGTGCTGCCGAATTATTTTCTAAAGCTAATTTTTCAATTGATTCAAAAACTATTTTCCCGTAACCTTTCCCCTGTGTTTCCGGCAGAAGATAGATTTTATGGATTTTAGTCAGAGCTTCATTTTTATAATTATGTTCAATTCCGATAAATCCAATTGTAGATTCTGAATCTGAAATTAGATAAAATAATTGTTCTTTATTCTCGATTTGCTTAGCTAAAGCTTCCTCAGAATAAAATAAATCTAACATATAATCTAACTGTTCTTTAGTCAAAATTTCACCGTAAGTAATTGGCCAGGTAATATTAGTGATTTCCTGAATTGTTTTGATATCACTTAAACCTGCTTCTGAAATGGTAATCATATTATATTCTAAAATATTTTAATTTGTAAAAACCTGATTTTCTTGTTCGCTTACGCGGATGAAAGTTGTTCGTTTCGTAAGTTCTTTTAATTTTGATGCACCAACATACGTACAAGTGCTTCGCAATCCGCCCAGAATATCTAAAACTGTAGCGATAACATTTCCTTTAAACGGAACTTTTACTGTTTTTCCTTCGCTTGCTCTGTATTCTGCAACGCCTCCAACATGTTTTTCCATTGCGGTTGCCGAACTCATTCCGTAGAATTGTTTAAATTTTTCGCCGTTTATTTCGATTAGTTCTCCTCCGCTTTCGGTATGTCCGGCAAGCATTCCGCCTAACATCACAAAATCTGAACCTGCGCCGAAAGCTTTTGCAACATCTCCCGGAGTTGAACAGCCGCCATCACTTATAATATGACCGCCTAAACCGTGCGCAGCGTCGGCGCATTCGATAATGGCAGAAAGCTGCGGATAACCAACACCTGTTTTTACACGCGTTGTGCATACAGAACCCGGTCCAATTCCAACTTTTACGATATCGGCGCCAGCTAAAAGTAATTCTTCGACCATTTCGCCTGTAACTACATTTCCGGCAATAATTACTTTATCGGGATATTGTTTTCGGGTTTGTTTTAAAAACTGAACAAAGTGTTCTGAATAACCGTTTGCAACATCAATACAAATAAATCTCAATAACGGATTTGCTGTTATGACTTTTCCAATTTTATCAAAATCTTCTTTCCCGGTTCCGGTGCTTATGGCTATATAATTGTAAAAATCCGGCGTTACATTTTTCAAAAAGTTATTCCATTCTTCTAAAGTATAATGTTTATGAATAGCGGTAAAAAGCTTTTCTTTTGCCAAAACCTGAGCCATTTCAAAAGTACCGACTGTATCCATATTAGCGGCCATTATCGGAATTCCTGTCCAATCTGAAGTGCTGTGTAAAAACTTAAAATTTCGTTCTAATGAAACTTCAGATCTGCTTTTGAGCGTTGATCTTTTTGGACGAATCATTACGTCTTTAAATCCTAATTTCAGATCGGTCTCTATTCTCATGGCTTTGAATTTTGGGTTACTTTCAAAGATAGGAATTTTTAGATTGCAGATTTTAGAATTTAGATTTTAGATTGCTAAACTTTGCGCTTAATTGGCACACGGATGATACGGATTCGCTTTCGCGAAAGCGCGGATTTGACGCGGATTTTTTAATTTGGTTTTGTTTCAGGTTTCAGGTTTCAGGTTTCAGGTTTCAGGTTTCAGGTTTCAGGTTTCAGGTTTCTCATTGGAACGCGTTTCGACTTCGCTCAACGTGACAACCGTAAAAACTGAAAACTGTGACTGCGACTGATCTGAATACTAAAAAAACTGAACACTGAACACTAAAAACTATCCATGAATTGTTTCGTTTTTCCCGTAATTTTTAATAATCGATTCTTCGAACTCCAGCCATTCTCTCCAGCGTTTTTCAACATCGATTCCGGTTCCGTATTTTCTTGCGTAAGTGATGAATGTGGTGTAATGTCCGGCTTCGCTTTCCATTAATTCTCTGTAAAAAACCGCTAATTCTTCATCCTGAATATTTTCAGATAAAACTTTGAAACGTTCGCAGCTTCTGGCTTCGATCATTGCAGAAAATAATAATCTTTCTACAAGACCAGAAACACGGCTTCCGTCGCCGCTTTTTTTCATGTATTGGTACAGTTCGTTTACGTATTCGTCTTTACGTTCGCGCCCTAGTTTTAATCCTCTTTTGATAATGATATTATGAACCTGCTCAAAATGATCTATTTCTTCTTTGGCTAAAGCCAATAAATCTTTTACCAAATCCTGATGTTCCGAGTTATTGGTAATAATTGTAATCGCGTTTGTTGCTGCTTTTTGCTCGCACCAAGCGTGATCTGTTAAGATTTCTTCTATGTTTTTCTCAACAATATTTACCCATCTTGGATCGGTTGGCAGTTGTAATCTTAATACGCCCATTTGTCTTTGTTTTTTTTGTTTTATGTTTCAGGTTTCAGGTTCTTTTAGGAACGAAAAAAGTTTAAAGTCTTAAACTGTCTTTTGAACAGCATAAAACTTTAAACTTGAAACTTTAAACTTGAAACTATTTTTTAGTAAGCAAAAATCGGTCTTTCGCTCATTAATTCGTTTACTTGTTCAGCAACTTCTTCGATAACGTCTTCATTTGTATGATCAGTAAGTACTTTATCGATTAAAGCTACGATAGTTTCCATATCTTTTTCAACTAAACCACGAGTTGTGATTGCAGCTGTTCCAACACGAATTCCTGACGTAATAAATGGTGATTTATCGTCAAATGGAACCATGTTTTTATTTACTGTAATTTCTGCTTTTACTAATGCGTTTTCAGCTTCTTTTCCAGAAATGTTTTTATTTCTTAAATCGATAAGCATCATGTGATTATCAGTTCCACCAGAGATAATATTGTAACCTCTTTTTACGAAAGCATCTGCCATTGCGTTTGCATTTTTTTGTAATTGCATTGCATAAGAGAAGAATTCATCTTTTAATGCTTCACCAAAAGCAACAGCTTTAGCAGCGATAATGTGCATTAAAGGTCCACCTTGGTTTCCAGGAAAAACAGCTAAGTCTAATAATGAAGACATCATTCTGATTTCTCCTTTTGGAGTTTTTAATCCTTGTGGGTTTTCGAAATCTTTTCCCATTAAGATCAAACCTCCACGAGGTCCGCGTAATGTTTTGTGAGTCGTTGTAGAAACGATATGACAATGTGGAATTGGGTCATTTAATAATCCTTTTGCAATAAGACCAGCTGGGTGAGAAATATCAGCAAATAAAATTGCTCCTACGCTGTCAGCGATTTGTCTGAAACGAGCAAAATCCATATCACGAGAATAAGCCGAAGCTCCTGCGATGATTAATTTTGGTTGTTCTTTAGTTGCAATTTCCTGAATTTTATCATAATCTAAACGACCAGTTTCAGCATCTACTCCGTAAAAAACGGGACGGTATAAACGTCCTGAAAAGTTTACAGGAGAACCGTGTGTTAAGTGACCACCGTGAGATAAATCGAAACCTAAAATAGTATCACCAGGATTTAAACATGCGTGATAAACAGCAGTATTTGCCTGAGAACCTGAGTGAGGCTGTACGTTTGCGTATTCAGCACCAAATAATTCTTTAGCTCTGTCAATAGCAATTTGCTCGATAACGTCAACTACTTCGCAACCGCCGTAGTATCTTTTGCCAGGATACCCCTCAGCATATTTGTTAGTTAAAACAGACCCGGCTGCTTCCATTACCTGATCACTTACAAAATTTTCTGAAGCAATTAGTTCTAATCCGTGAATTTGTCTATCTTTTTCTTCTAGAATAAGATCAAAAATTTGTTCGTCGCGTTGCATTTCTTCGTTTTTCGTTAATTTCCTGCAAAAATACAAAAAAACGTTTGTGATACTGTTAGATTATGATATATTTGACATGTAATTTTTCAACAAATAATTAACATTCAACATGCCAATAACCGCCAACGATACCAAAAGAAAATCATGGTTAGAAGTACCTGAAAATAGCGACTTCCCTATTCAAAATATCCCTTTCGGTGTATTTCTTACCAAAGAAAATGTCGTTACAGTAGGAACTAGAATTGGCGATTACGCTATAGATTTAGGGGCTTTACAACAATTAAACTATTTTGAAGGAATAGATTTAACCGATGATATGTTTATGCAGGACACGCTTAATGATTTTATTTCTGATGGAAAAAAAACATGGCGTTTGGTGCGAAATCGTATCGCTGATATTTTCGACGAAACCAATCCACAGCTAAGAGATTCAACAAAAGACCGCGATATTGTTATTTTTAATATCGACGATGTCGAGATGCAATTGCCTGTATTAATTGGTGATTATACTGATTTTTATTCAAGCAAAGAACACGCTACAAACGTAGGTAAAATGTTCCGCGATCCAGAGAATGCTCTTCTGCCAAACTGGTTGCATATTCCGGTTGGATATCACGGAAGAAGTTCGACAATTGTTCCATCTGGAATTCCGGTTCACAGACCAATGGGGCAAACAATGCCTGCAGGCGGAGATTATCCAGTTTTTGGCCCGTCTCGTTTAGTAGATTTTGAACTTGAAACTGCTTTTATTACTACTGATGTGAATATTATGGGAGAAAATATCCCAACATATGAAGCAGAAGATTATATTTTCGGAATGGTTTTATTGAATGACTGGAGCGCGCGCGATATCCAAAAATGGGAATATGTGCCTCTAGGACCATTCTTAGCAAAAAACTTTGCAACATCAATTTCTCCATGGATTGTTACTATGGATGCTTTGGAGCCTTTTAGAACAAAAGGGCCTAAACAAGATCCATCGCCGCTTCCATATTTACAGACAAAAGGGAAAAAAGCTTTTGATATTCATTTAGAGGTTTCAATTAAGCCAGAAGAAGCTGAAGAAACTGTGGTTTCAAAATCTAATTTTAAATATTTATACTGGTCAATGAGTCAGCAACTAGCGCATCATACTTCAAACGGATGCCGCGTAAATTCTGGTGATATGATGGGATCTGGAACTATTTCGGGACCAACTCCTGATAGTTTTGGTTCTATGCTGGAATTGACTTGGGGCGGGAAAAATCCGCTTACTTTAAAAGATGGAAGTGAACGTAAATTCATTGAAGATAATGATACTGTAATCATTAGAGGTTTCTGTGAAAATGCAGAAGTTCGAATTGGTTTTGGAGAAGTTGCGAGTCAGCTTTTACCTCCATTTATCAGACAATGAAGAGCAGATAAATCATCTGAAGATATATAGAAAATTAAAAACCTTGGTTATCGCCAAGGTTTTTTTTGTTTTTTTTGCCACAATTAAAAAGATTAAAATGATTTTCTTATCTGAATGTTTTTAATCTCGCAAAGGCGCGAAGGCGCAAAGTTTTTTTTAGTTGCCTCCAGTTTTAACTGGAGATATTTATATTTTGCAAGAAAAAGGCTTTAGCCAAAAAACGAGTTTGGCTAAAGCCTTTAATGGTGACTTTATTTTTCCTCCAGTTAAAACTGGAGGCTATTTAATAAATTATAAAAACTTTGCGCCTTCGCGACTTTGCGAGATTAAATCTGTATACAATACTTTGACGAAAATCTTAGCGGGGCTTCGTCTTCGCTCAGCCTGACAACCGTATAAAAAATTGCGCCTTTGTCTTCGTAGCAAAAAAATTATGCTGGAATCTGCTGGCTTAAGCAATGCAGTGTCCCGAATCCCCAGATAAAATCAATACAGCTTATTCCGATTACTTCTCTATCAGGGAAACATTCTGATAATATATTTAATGCAACACGATCGTTGCTGTCATTAAATGTTGGCACTAAAACACAATTATTCAAAATTAAGAAATTAGCATAACTTGCTGGCAATCTTAAATCTTCAAAATCTACACGTTTTGGCATTGGTAATGCTACAATAACCGGAGATCTTCCGTTTTCTAGTTTTGCGTTTTGTAAACGTTTCAAATTATCTTGTAAAGGTTTATAATTTGAATCGTTTTTATCAGTTTCCACAATAGTTACGATTGTATCTTCATTAACGAATCGGCATAAATCGTCGATGTGTCCGTGTGTATCATCACCTTCTATTCCATCTCCAAGCCAGATAACATTGGTAACTCCAAGATATTCTTTAAAAACAGCTTCGTAATCTTCTTTTGTAAAACCTTGATTTCTAACCTGAATTGTTGGATGCATTAAACATTCTTCAGAAGTCAATAAAGTTCCTTTTCCGTTTACATCAATTGCACCGCCTTCAACGATTACAGGTTTTCCTTTATATGTAACCTGAGTTAACGGCACATCAATAAAATCAGCAACTTTGCCTGGAACAAATTTATCCAATTGATAGTTTTTATATTTTGCCCAGCCATTGAAGTTGAAATTCAAAGCTTCTCTTTTTGAACCATTTTTTACAATAATCGGTCCGGAATCACGCATCCAGCTTCTGTTGGTTTTATGGATTATATAGGAAACATTTTTGATATTAACACGAGCTCTTTCAAGCATTTCGGCTACTTTTTCTTTTAGCTTTTCATCGGCTACGACCAAAAAAACAGTTTCAAAAGTGGCTACTTTTTTAATAAATTCTACAAAAGCCCATTGAACTGCTTCATATTTTCCCGGCCAGTCGTTACCGTTATGCGGAAAACATAATACAATTCCTTGTTGTTTTTCCCACTCTGCTGGAAATCTTCTATTATTTGCTGCCATAAAAAAGTTCTAATTTTTAAAAGTGTACAAAGATAAGCATTCGTTAGGATTTTAAAACATCTGAATAAAAATCATGTATTATTTCACAAAGAATATCTTCCAAAAATTAAGTTAAAGATTAAATAATTAAGGCTTAATATTCGAGCGGGATTGGCTAATTACTTTTGGCAAAAACTAAAACACTAACAAATGAAAAAAGTAACTCTATCCTTATTAGCAGCTTTATTTTTAATGGCAAGCTGTAATAACGATGAAAATTCTAACAACGAAGAACAAGAAGTTGTTGTAAATGAAAATCCTGCCACTTTTAAAGAAATTGGTTCAATTAAAATTGGAGATGCTGCTGCCGCTGAAATCTCTGCCTACTGCGAAAAAACAAAAAGACTTTTTACTGTAAATAACAGTGGAACGAATCAAATTGATGTTATTGATTTAGCTGATCCAACAAAACCGGTTAAAATTGGCAAAATTGATTTAGCTGCTTATGAAGGTGCTTCAAATAGTGTTTCTATTTATGATGGAAAACTGGCTGTTGCTTTAGAATCAACAGTAAACAAACAAGGAAACGGAAAAGTTGTTGTCTTTAATACAAGCGATTACAGCTTAATAAAACAAGTTACAGTTGGTGCATTGCCAGATATGATTACATTTTCTGCTGACGGAAAATATATTATAACTGCTAATGAAGGTGAGCCAAATACTGATTATTCTCAAGATCCAAACGGAACCATTTCTATTATCGAAACTAGTAATTATACTGTTACAACTCTTGATTTTGCTTCTTTCAGCAGTCAGGCTGCGGCATTAGCTAAAGACGGATTCAGAATTTCTAAGTATGCTAAAAGCTTTGCTCAGGATATTGAACCAGAATACATTACAATTTCTGATGATTCAAAAACGGCTTGGGTAACTTTGCAGGAAAACAATGGTGTTGCAAAAGTAGATTTGACTTCAAAAACTATTACTGCAATTTACCCTTTAGGATTAAAAGATTACAATACGGCAGAAAATGCCATTGATGTAAGTGATAGTGACGATAAAATTGCCTTTAGCCCATGGAAAGTAAAAGGATTGTATATGCCGGATGCTATCAGTCATTTTTCATCTAATAATGTTCCTTATTTTGTTACTGCTAATGAAGGTGATGCAAGAGAATATGATGCTTATACGGATATTAAACGTATGAAAAGCTTAAAGCTTGATGCAACGGTTTTTCCTGATGCAGCTACTTTAAAATTAGATGCTAATTTAGGAAGATTGAATCTTATTACTGATATGGGAGATACTGATGGTGATGGAGATTTAGATGAAATGGTGAGTTTTGGTGCAAGATCATTTTCGATCTGGAATGGAAACACTGGAAAAATTGTTTATGACAGTAAAAATGATGTTGACAAAAAAACAAATGAATTAGGAACTTACGATGACAAACGAAGTGATGATAAAGGTTCTGAACCAGAAGCTGTAGTTGTTGCCAAAATGGGAAATCAGAATATTTTGTTTGTTGGTCTTGAAAGATCTGATGCTTTTATGACTTATGATGTTACAAATCCTGCTTCTCCTCAATATTTACAAACTGTAAAAACAGGAGATGCTCCAGAAGGTGTACTTTTTATTCCTGCTTCAAAAAGTCCAACTAAAAGAAGTTTAGTTGTAGTGAGCAGCGAAGGCGATGGAACTATAAAAATATATCAGCCAGATTTAAAATAACCAGTATTTTAAAATTCAAAAAAGGGTAAAATTTAGATTTTATCCTTTTTTTTTGCTAAAAACAAAAGTTTAATTAATGTATTTTCAGATTCTTAGACAAAACAATGGGAATTATGTAAGACGGTATACAACACATTCCAAAAATACCAGCCCTACTTTTGCTAAGAGTTTAAATAAAAGCCGAATTAAATTTTTTGATATTATGAAAAAGAAATTAGCATCTGTATCTCTTTTACTATTAGCCTTCGCTGCAAATGCACAAATGACTACAACGTCTACAACACCAAGTATTGAAAAGCTAGAATATAACAAATGGTCTATCGAATTAAATGGTGGTGTTAATAAACCAACACGAGCCATGACTCCGGGATATGCCACTGAAAGCCTGAATTTGTTTCATGGTGATTTAGGTGTACGATATATGTTTAATCCAAAGTTTGGTGTAAAGTTAGATGTTGGATACGATCAATTTACAGAAAAAGACAATACTCCTGCTTTTGAAAGCCGATATGTACGTGCAAGTTTACAAGGGGTTATTAATGTTGGACGCGCCTTAAATTTTGAAACATGGACAAATACTATTGGGATTTTGGCTCATGGAGGTTTTGGAGTTTCGCAAATTAGTACTGAAACCGGTTTTGGCGGTCAGGATTATATGGCGCACGGAATCGCGGGTTTGACAGGACAAATTAAATTAAGTAACCGAGTTGCTTTGACTGGTGATCTTACCGGAATTATTAACGGAAGACAAAACTGGAATTTTGACGGAATGGGAAATACTACAACCGATTCTTTTGATGGTATTTTACTAAATGCATCTGTTGGTTTGACTTTCTACTTAGGTAAAAATGAAAAACATGCTGACTGGTATTCTGAAGAAAATGAAAGGTTAAATAAATTAGAAGACAGAGTTGCTACTATTGAAACTGGCCTTATTGACAGTGATAAAGATGGTGTCGCTGATCTATATGATTTAGAACCAAATACAATTGCCGGAGTGGCTGTAAATACAAAAGGGCAGTCTATTGACAATAATCAAAATGGTGTACCGGATGAATTGGAAAGCTATTTAGAGAAAACATACGGACAAAACGGTAAAGGTGCAACAAACAGCACTGTAGAAGAATTAATTAATGGAGGATATGTAAATGTTTATTTCGATTTTAATTCGTCTAAACCAACAAACGCTTCTTTATCTGGTGTTGATTTCTTAGTGAAATATCTAAAAAATAATCCTGGAAAATCTGCGGATATTGTGGGATATGCTGATGAAATTGGAAAAACAAGCTACAATACTGAGTTGTCAAGAAAAAGAGCTGAAGCTGTGAAGAAAGTTGCTGTTAATGCGGGAATTGATGCTTCAAGATTGAATGTAATTGCGAACGGAGAAGATACTTCAGTAAACAAAAATTCAAAAGAGGCACGTCAAATCGTGAGAAGAGTTACTTTTCAGGTAAAGTAAATTATATATTACATTAAAAAAGGCGGTTTCAAATTATTGAAACCGCCTTTTTATTTTATATAAAGATAAATTATTTATCGATTGCTCTTTTTGTAATATCTCCAAAAGCATCAATTCTTCTATCTCTAAAGAATGGCCAGTTTTGACGAACATTTTCCTGTAAATCTAAGTCAACCTCAGCAATTAAGATTTCTTCTTTATCGTGTGATGCCTGCGCTAATATTTCTCCTTGCGGGCCAGCAATAAATGATGCTCCCCAAAATTGGATTCCTTCTGTTCCTTCAAGATATTTTTCAAGACCAATTCGGTTTGCTGCCGCAACGAAAACACCATTTGCAACGGCGTGGCCTTTCATTACGTTCATCCAGGCTCCATATTGATTTTCTCCGTATTGTTCTTTTTCTTTTGGATGCCATCCAATTGCAGTTGGATAAAATAAAACCTCAGCACCTTTTAAAGCTGTAATACGAGCAGCTTCCGGATACCATTGATCCCAGCAGATTAATGTTCCAACTGTTCCTTTTTTAGTCTCTATTGCCTTGAAACCTAAATCCCCTGGCGTAAAATAGAATTTTTCATAAAAGTGCGGATCGTCTGGAATGTGCATTTTACGGTATAAACCAGCTTCTGTACCATCTGTATCGATGATATAAGCGCTGTTGTGGTAAATTCCTGCCATTCTTTTTTCGAAGAAAGGAACAATAATTACTACTCCAAGTTCTTTTGCCAATTCGCTGAAAGCAATAAATGAAGTACTGTAAAGTGGTTCTGCTAATGCAAAATTGTCTACATCTTCACTTTGGCAGAAATAATGACTGCTATATAATTCAGGAAGTAGGATAACTTCTGCTCCTTGGCTTACAGCATCTCTTACCCAGCTGATACATTTTTTTAAATTGTTTTCGGCTACATCATTCAGGTTTAACTGAATTACCGATATTTTATATTTTCTTTTCGACATGACATAAAATTTAGAGTGCAAAAATAGTAAATTTTAAAGGAATGGCAAAAGCACAATGTTTTATGCTATAATTAGATTTGTAGATATTCCTAAATAAAAAACCATTTCACATCTGTTCAAAAATTAAACGTCTGCAAAATGGTTTTACCACCTAAAGTAATCAACTAAGAAATGTTAGTCTATAACAACTGACTTAGTTATGAATTCTGTTTCCGATTTTTTGAATTTGATTTCAACAGTTCCTTTTGCAGTTGCTTTAAATTTATAAACTGTTTTTTTAGGATCTGGAACTTGCTGCGTGCACACTCCAGTTGGATATTTCGCTATAACTTGTAATCCATTAACGGCTCCAATTTTTACTTCAGAAATTTTATCGAATTCTCCACAAGCATTATCAACAACGTAAGTTACTTCATAGCTTAATTCGTCATTCACCTTTCCTGTAGCTGGCCCACTAATTCCAGTAACTAATGCTGCTTTTGAAACTGAATCGTTTACTGGTTCCTCGTCGTCATCATTATTGCATGAAACAAAGCCAATTGACAAGAATAAAACTACTAAAACTGATTTTAATTTAAAACTTTTCATATAAAATAATAATTTAATGTTATAATATGAAGATGCAGGATAAATAAAATGGTTGCTTTGATGAAATGTTAATTTGAACAATGAAATGACTAAACTTTTGAAATTGAGAAACTTATTCAATAAAAATATTTTTAAAAAGAAGCATAATTTCTTATGAAAATAAAATTTTCTGTTTAGCCGCGATAGAAACGATATCCTTTTGTTCGCTTCTTTAGCGGGCAAAAGATATAGTGGATAGCGGGAAAGATAGTCCTTTTAGAATTTGATTTTTGTGCTTAAAAAAAATAAAATCATATATGGCACAAAAAAAACCGCTTTACCTATGTAAAACGGTTTTAATATTTTAAAGAGATAAAGTTAGTCAGTTATAACAACTTTTGTAACTATAAATTCAGTCTCAGACTTAGCAATTCTTAAATAATAAGTTCCTGCTAGGTTTGTTTTAATTTTATAATTCGTTTTTTTTATTTCAGGATCCGGTAAAGAACAAGTTGTAGCTGGATACTTTGCTTCAACTTGATATCCAGACTCTTTATTAAATTCAACATCAGTCATTTTGTTAAATTCTCCGCAACCATTTTCAACCTGAAAAGATATATTATATATAAGTTCCTGACCTACTTTTCCTGTTGTTGGCCCTAGAACGGTGGTTGCATAAGCGCTTTTATAAATGTATCCATCTCCTTGAGGAGTGTCGTTATCACTACTACACGAAGTTAATACAGTCATAATAAATAATACAAAGGCCAGAGATTCTAATTTAATTTTTTTCATAAAAATAATATTTGTTATTATATAGATATTAATTTGTGATTTAGGTTGCTTTACAAAATGTTAAAGTTTAAAAGAAAAAACGATATATTAATCCTTTTATTTTTTTATACTTTGTAATTACAACAATAACTTTGCCATTTATCTTTTAAAAATCTTCTTAAAGAGATTCACAAATCCTAAAACAACAAGCCCTAAAGCCAATCCAATTACAAATTCTTTTATAATGGAAGGAATCTTAATTTCTTCAGATAAATGATGGAAATATGGAATGTAGTGCACAAAAATACCTCCGGCAACTAATATCAAAGCTATTGTACCAATTACGGTTAGACTTTTAATAACTAATGGAAGTGCTTTAACTAAAATGTTCCCGATGAATTTTGATATGCTTTTTTCTCTTTTACTAAATTTGATAAGCTTATACCCTGCTTCATCCATTCTAACAATTAGGGCTACAATACCATAAACTCCTATAGTTGCGATTACTGCAATGATTGATGTTACGATAATTTGTTGTGTAATAGGCTTGCCTATTACAGTTCCCAGTGCTATAATTACGATTTCGACAGATAAGATAAAATCGGTTACGATTGCTGATTTTATTTTGCCTTTTTCGGCTTCTAAAATTTGTTCTTCTGTTAGAACTTCTTCGGTAATTCCTTCTGATTCCTCATGTTCATGAGGGAAAATAAATTCGTATATTTTTTCGGCTCCTTCATAAGCCAGGAAAAGTCCTCCAAGAACCAAAATTACAATGATTGCAACAGGAAAAAATGCACTTAATAGAAAAGCGACAGGCAAAATAATAATTTTGTTAAGGAGGGAACCTTTACTAATTGCCCACAATACAGGAAGCTCCCTTGATGAAGCAAACCCAGAAGCTTTCTCAGCATTAACTGCCAAGTCATCACCCAGAATACCAGCTGTTTTTTTTGCTGCAACTTTACTCATTACTGCAACATCGTCCATAATTGCTGCGATATCGTCTAATAGTACGAAAAAACCTGATGCCATTATATTTTGTCTTTGTTTAAATTTAGTTGTGCGAATTTAAGACTTTTTATGCTGATGTTTTTAATGATTTGATGGATTTAATTTTTAACTGCACTGACCTAATAATAGCCAGATAATTACAAATACGAGTATAGTTCCAAAACATCCGCCGCCTAATTTTTTAGCTCCATATCCGGCGATTAATCCTCTAAATATATTGTTCATGATAATTAAATTTTATGTTATAGTAAATTTGAGAATTAAATCGGAATTTCTGTTTATATGACTTTTGAAAAAAGTTTCATTATTCACGGATATAAAAAAACACCAGCCTTTCGACTGGTGTTTCCTCCTCAAAAAAATAATTAACCAAACAAATTATAGTACGGGTTGTGTTTGATTTCTAAAAACCAGCTTCCCGTCGAAAGCATCCAATAAAATGATGCTGTCTGTTGTTATATTTCCTGCAAGGATTTCTTTTGACAATTGATTCAGAACTTCTCTCTGAACAATACGTTTTACAGGTCTTGCACCAAAATGCGGATCATATCCTTTGTCTGACAAGTAAGCTATTGCTTCTGGAGTTGCATCCATCGTAATACCTTGAAGTGCCAGCATTTTTGTAACGCTCTTTAATTGCAGGCTTACAATTTTTGAAATATTATCTACTGTAAGCGGCGTAAACATTACAATTTCATCTATACGATTTATAAATTCAGGACGAACGGTTTGTTTTAATAATCCTAAAACTTCATTTTTAGCAGCTTCTGTGGCAGCTTCAACGCTTCCTTTTAGGTTTTCAAATTTTTCCTGAATAATATGACTTCCCATGTTAGATGTCATAATGATAATTGTGTTTTTGAAATCAGCAAGGCGGCCTTTATTATCAGTTAATCTACCTTCATCTAAAACCTGCAATAAAATATTGAACGTATCCGGATGCGCTTTTTCGATCTCGTCTAACAAAATAACTGAATATGGTTTTCTACGAACAGCTTCGGTCAATTGACCACCTTCATCATAACCTACATATCCCGGAGGCGCACCAACTAAACGGCTCACGCTGTGACGTTCCTGATACTCGCTCATGTCAATACGAGTCATTGCATTTTCGTCATCAAAAAGATATTCTGCTAATGCTTTTGCGAGCTCTGTTTTACCAACTCCCGTTGTTCCTAAAAATAAGAAAGTTCCAACAGGTTTTTTCATATCCTGCAAACCGGCGCGGCTTCTGCGAACGGCATCACTCACGGCTTCAATTGCTTCTTCCTGACCAACAACTCGTTTGTGTAATTCATCTTCAAGATGCAATAGTTTTTCTCTTTCTGTCTGAAGCATTTTCATAACCGGAATTCCAGTCCATTTTGCTATAACTTCTGCAATATCTTCTCTGGTTACTTCTTCTTTAATTAAAGAATTACCTGATTGAAATTCCAATAATTGTTTTTGCAATGCTTCCTGACGTTCTTGTGCTTCTTTTATTTTTCCGTAACGAATTTCGGCTACTTTTCCGTAATCTCCATCACGTTCTGCACGTTCAGCTTCATATTTGAAATCTTCAATTTCTAATTTTACAGCCTGAATTCCGTCAACAATATCTTTTTCAGATTTCCATCTGGCGTAGATTTCGTTGCGCTCTTCTTTCAGGTTTGCCAAATCCATGTGCAGGATTTTCAGTTTGCTTTCTTCTTTTTCACGTTTAATGGCTTCTATTTCGATTTCCAACTGCATTATTCTACGATCCAAAACATCTAATTCCTCCGGTTTTGAATTGATTTCCATACGAAGTTTCGAAGCCGCTTCGTCCATTAAATCAATAGCTTTATCCGGTAAAAAACGGTTTGTAATATAACGCTGCGAAAGTTCAACAGCGGCAATAATCGCCTCGTCTTTAATCTGTACTTTATGGTGCGTTTCGTATTTCTCTTTAATTCCGCGTAAAATTGAAATCGCACTTTCCGTATCCGGTTCGTCGATTAGTACTTTTTGAAAACGTCTTTCAAGCGCTTTATCTTTTTCAAAATATTTTTGATATTCATCTAAAGTTGTAGCTCCAATTGCTCTTAACTCTCCACGGGCCAAAGCCGGTTTCAGGATATTAGCCGCATCCATTGCACCTTCACCTCCACCCGCGCCTACTAGCGTATGAATTTCATCAATAAACAAAACGATATCTCCTTCGGCAGCGGTAACTTCTTTTACAACTGATTTTAAACGTTCTTCAAATTCTCCTTTAAATTTTGCTCCGGCGATCAAAGCCCCCATATCTAATGAGAAAACGATTTTATCTTTTAAGTTTTCCGGAACGTCTCCATCAACAATTCTGTGCGCTAAACCTTCTGCAATTGCGGTTTTACCAACTCCGGGTTCACCAATAAGCATTGGATTGTTTTTTGTTCTACGGGTCAAAATCTGCAATACACGACGAATTTCCTCATCACGGCCAATAACCGGATCCAGTTTTCCTGTACGCGCTAGTTCATTTAAGTTTTTAGCGTACTTATTTAATGAATTATAGGTTTCTTCGGCAGAAGCAGAAGTTACTCTTTCACCTTTACGCAATTCTTCAATCGCGGCTTTTAAACCTTTTCCGGTAACGCCCTGATCTTTTAAAATTTGCGAAACTTTGCTTTTTGAATCAAAAATTGCCAAGATTAAATGTTCGATCGAAACATATTCGTCGTTCATTTTTTGTGCTATGATTTCGGCTTCATTCAAAGCTTTGTTTGCTTCTCTGGAAAGTAAAATGTCACCTCCTGAAACTTTTGGAAAACTCTGAATTGTACTGTCTAAAATTTGTAAAAACAAAGGCACATTTACATTTAATTTTTTCAAAATAAATGGCGCAACGTTTTCATCAACTTCAAAAATGGCTTTGAAAATGTGTTCATTTTCAATTTGCTGCTGGCCATTTCGCTGCGCTAATTGCTGCGACAATTGAATGGCTTCCTGCGATTTAATAGTAAATTTATTTATGTTCATATTTTTTAAGATTTGATTGATTTTTGTTTTTAAATATTCGATTACATTAAAGTTACAACTTATCGAGGTACATTTTTAACTCAAAAGATTTAACTTTGTTCTCTAATATTCAAATTATATTCCACAGTAAAAACAAAGACAAAATGACGTAAAAAATCTGGTTTTAATCAGTTTTAGATGTCAAAAAGTCATAAAACAAGCCAAACATGAGTTTTTTAAATTCAATCTTCGGAAGTTCTGAGAATTCAGATGCTCCAAAAAGTAAAGTTAATTGGACTGAATTGACCGATATTCATCAATTAATGGAAATCGAAGCCATATCTAATGAAAAACCTGTTGTAATTTTTAAACACAGTACAAGATGCAGTATCAGCCGTATGGCATTGAAACAATTTGAGAGAGAGTTTGATCTTGAAGAAGTTGTTGATGCTTATTTTCTTGATCTAATTGCGCACAGAGATGTTTCTAATGAAATCGCAAGTAGATTTGAGGTTTACCATGAATCGCCTCAATTAATTTTAATCAAAAACGGAAAAGCAGTTTACAATGTTTCTCACAGTGATATCGATGCTGAAGCTTTGAAAAGTAAAGTATAGTTTTTGCCACAGATTAAAAGGATTAAAATGATTCTTTTTTAGCCACGAATTACACAAATTTTCACGAATTGATTTGTGTAAATTTGTGTAATTCGTGGCGACTTGACAAAGATTAGAAAATCATTTTAATCCTTTTAATCTGTCGCAAACCTAATTTAAAAGCTTTCTCCAGATCCGCCGCCGCTAAATCCTCCTCCTCCAAAATCCATTGGCGATTCTGTTTTAACTTCGGGTTTCATGCCAAAAGTTGAAGCAACAATTAAAGTCTGAGCATTTAAAATTGCAGTTGAATGATTGATTCTATCTGGTTTAAAAGTTAATCCGGATTCTTTGTTCTTTAATTTTTGGATAGAGAAATAAGCAATACCAAACATCACTAATCCACCAATAGTTAATGCCGCTTCAATTGGTAAAACCGAATAATAAAATCGAATAGTAAAAACAGTAAAAGCTATTGCTGCAAAACTTACCCAAAGCATTATTCTGTCTTTCGTTTTTAAAGCCTGAATCAAATATACAACGGGTACTATAAACGTAAATGCGTAAAAGAAATAAGCAAACGGAATATCCTGTCCAGGCTGAACATCAATTCCTAAAAGTTCTGCTGAAAGTTCTCTAACTACCAAATAATTACAGGAAAGATAAAACAGAATCAAACAGAAACTATTGGCTAACAATAATCCGTTGTAATAGTAAACTTCTTTTAAATTCTTAATTCTTTGTTTCGTGAAAAAATAAAATCCTGCCGAAGCTAACATTGCCACAAAAGGTAAAATTGTTTTACCAATATCTCCAATTTCAAACAGACCGAAAAACAAAACTGCTGAACCTGCCAAACAAAAAACAAGCATAGAAAGCAGATGCAGGTATCTTTTATAAGTTAAAAAAGAGGCAATGGCAACAAAAATAGCGGGAGTTAATCCAGTTTCAAAATCTTCTGTAAGTATAAAAACTGCTCCGCCTACATTTAAAAGTATTCCTAAAATAAAAGCATCGTCTAAGCCGTGCCTGTAATATTTGTTAGTCGCTAATAATTCAGCACCTGCAATACCAACACCTGCGAAAAGAAAACAGCAAATTTTGAAAAAAGATTCTGCGCCTGATAATGCAATTAAAGAAATAAAACTGCAAATAGAGGAATATAGAAATGATCCCAGCAGAAAAAATCCTAAACGAACTAAAATGTTATTTTGAATTTTGAAAGATGGCAATTGATTTCTAATTATTTTCTTTTGCTCTTTACTTATGAACCCTCCGCTTTCAAGGGAATCTGCTTCTTCAGTTAAAAACAAATTGTTGAGTAAATTTTTATCGTGTACTATCATTCGGCAATTTCTTTATTGAAGTTTTTAATCAGTTTAATAAACAATACTATCGAGCCAATGAAATAAACTGGTAATATCATTATAAATAATACCCATATATCGCCAAAATCAATATGTTCGAAAATTCTAAATATGAAAATATTAATGCCAATGTAGGCGTAAACAATCATAAAAATGTATAGTGAAATCGCTTTGAGCTGATGACTTATTTTATAAAAATAAACAGATGAACCTGCTAAAATTAAAGAGAAAAGAAGCCAGATAATATCTTCGCTAACCATATTACTTATTGATGCAATACTTATAATATGCAAAGCAAATGTGAGATAGATAAGCGCAAAATGTGTTTTTAAATTAATTCTAAAACTATAAACTGTCCATAGAATCAGCAAAACGCCAAGCATAATAGCAGAATAACTTAAACTTTGACTGGCATAAAAATTATTATTACTCTTAAAAATATCTTGCGGCGTTACCGAAAGTCCGACATACGCTGCCAAACCTGTAACAGCAATGGTTAGAACACTTTTGTTATCAAAATAATAAGCACAAAAGAAACTGACAATTGTGGGAACTAAAGTCGCTAAACCATAATGTGTTCCAAATACTTCATATTGAACCTGGAGATATCCTATAAAAATACAGGTGAGAACATTTGCTGTTAAAACTATATATTCCAGAAAATGACTTTCTGTTGTAGTTTCTGTTTTTTGAAAACCTTTGGATTTTTTAAAACAGTAATAAAAACAACCACAAATAAGAACAAACAAAATCGCCAGAAGTGCAATATGTCCAATGCTGTCAATATTGTCATAAATAAGAATTCCAATTCCGGATGTGAACATTAAAACCGAAATCGAAAGTAACAGTTTTAATTCGACATTAAGCGAGAAAATATTGAGGCTTCGATATTCTTTTATTTCCTGAAATTGATTTTCGGTAATTAAGTTTTTCTCAAAAAGACCTTGAGATGCCTGTTCGTCAAATTGCGTCATGTTTTTATTTTAAAAATGATCAATTCTCAAATTTAGAGAATTAGGTCGAATTTTCTTAAGTTTCAAAAATATATTTGAAGAAATAAAAAAACCGATTTGTATTAGCTGCAAATCGGTTTCATATTATTCTGGAAATAAGCTTTTAAAAAGCGGCTTTCATTTTATCTTTAATTGCATCAAGGCATAAGTTATTGATACTTCCTTCGTGTGTGTGTTTTGTTTCTTTTGGAGATTTGTATGTTCCAGCTTCCAATTGTTCTGCAACAGCTTTGTATGCATCTCTAAAAGGCATTCCTTCCACAACCATTTCGTTTAATGTATCAACTGTAAACAAATAATCGTATTTTTTATCTTCTAAAATATGATCTTTAACAGTAATATCTTTAATCGAAAATATAGCAATATCCAGACAAGATTTTAAAGTTTGAATTGCTGGAAACAAACCTTCTTTTAAAAGCTGTAAATCTCTGTGATATCCGCTTGGAAGATTATTGGTGATTAAAGTGATTTCGTACGGAAGCGCCTGAATCTTATTACATTTCCCTCTGATTAATTCAAAAACATCAGGATTCTTTTTATGAGGCATAATGCTTGAACCTGTTGTAAGATGTGCCGGAAGACCAATAAAATCAAAATTCTGGCTCATGTACAAACAAACATCCATTGCGAATTTTGATAACGTTCCTGCAACGCTTGTCATCGCAAAAGCAACCGTTTTCTCTGCTTTTCCACGGCTCATTTGTGCTGCAACGGCATTGTATTTTAAGGTTTCAAAACCTAATTCTTGTGTTGTAAATGTTCTGTTGATTGGAAATGAACTTCCATAACCTGCCGCAGAACCTAACGGATTTTGATCTACAATTTTAGAAGCGGCGTTCAACATTGTAATATCATCAATCAGACTTTCAGCATAAGCAGAAAACCACATTCCGAATGAAGATGGCATCGCGATTTGTAAATGTGTATAGCCCGGCAATAATACATTTTGATGCTTTTCTGCTGATTCCATCAACAGATCAAAAAGTGTTTTTACTTGTTCTTTAATCGCTTTTAATTCGTCTTTTAAATACAAATGAACGTCTACTAAAACCTGATCGTTACGAGAACGTGCGGTGTGGATTTTTTTTCCTGCATCGCCTAATTTTACCGTTAGAAGATATTCTATTTTAGAATGTACGTCTTCGAAACTGTCTTCGATTTCGAAATTTCCAACTACAATATCAGCTATGATTTCGTTTAATGCATCAACTAACGAAGTTGTTTCTTCTGTTGTCAATAAACCAATCTGACCTAACATTTTAGCATGTGCGATTGAACCTAAAGCATCGTATTTTGCCAAAACTAAATCCAGTTCACGGTCGTTTCCAACGGTAAATTGTTCGATTTGTTTATCTGTTGGTATTCCTTTTTCCCAAAGTTTCATAAGATGTATGTTTTTTGTTTCACAGAGATACTCAAAGTAAGCTCAGAGATTCACAAAGTTTCTTTTTTTACGTAATGTTTCTCAATTCCTGAGAGTCCTAGCCCCGATAGTAGTGGAAATCCTTTTTCTGGCTTCTTTAGCCAGGAAAAGATTGGAACGGATAGCGGGATTAGCTCCTAAATCCTTCGACTACGCTCAGGATGACAATTATAATTTAAAAAAATCAGTTAGTATTTTGATATATAAATCGACTCCTTCTTCAATTTCATTTACAAAAATAAATTCGTCTGCTGAATGTGACCGCAAAGTTTCTCCAGGCCCTAATTTTAAAGACTGACAGCTTAAAACAGATTGATCAGAAAGTGTCGGCGAACCATAAGTTGTTCTTCCCAAAGCAATTCCCGCCTGAACCAAACCGTGTGAAACTGGAATTGACGATGCGTTTAAATGCATGGATCTTGGCGTTACTTCGGCATTTACATTTGCTTTTACAACTTCCAAAATTTCAGCATTTGTGTAACGGTCTGTTACGCGGATATCAACCACTAAATCACATTCTGAAGGTACTACATTATGTTGTTTTCCTGCACTGATTTGTGTTACGGTCATTTTTACAGGACCTAAAACGTCTGAGATTTTATCGAATTTATAGTTTTTAAACCATTCCATTACTGGAATTGATTTGTATATTGAATTATCATCATTTTGATGTGCAGCGTGGCTAGCAATTCCTTTTACTTTTACGTCAAGAACTAATAAACCTTTTTCTGCAACTGCTAATTGCATTAAAGTTGGTTCGCCAACAATAGCGCAATCTAATTCTGGCAAATGCTTTAAAACACTGTTTAAACCGTTTTTTCCGCTGCTTTCTTCTTCGGCGGAAGCCACAATTACAATATTGTGCGAAAGATTTTGATTTTCGTAAAAATGAACAAAAGTCGCTAATAATGAAACCAAGCATCCGCCTGCATCATTACTTCCTAATCCGAATAGTTTTCCGTCTTTTTCAATCGCTTTAAACGGATCATTAGTATAAGCTTGATTGGGTCTTACGGTATCGTGATGTGAATTAAGTAAAAGTGTTGGTTTGTTTTCGTCGAAATATTTGTTGAAAGCCCACACATTATTGTTTTCTCTTTTGAAAGGAATTTCATTTTGATTGAACCAATTTTCGATTAAAAGAGCTGTTTGGTCTTCTTCACTTGAAAATGAAGGGGTTTCGATTAGTCTTTTTAATAAACTAATTGCTTCCTGAGTAAGCGTATTTATACTTTTCATAAGTTTGGTTTCTTTGCCACGAAGGCGCGAAGTCACAAAGTTTTTAATAAAAATCGTGACATTTTTGATTTGCGCAAATTTCTAAAATTAAATTTTAAAAGCACTGCGCAGTGCTGTTTTTTTGCCACTAATTACACGAATTTTCACAAATTGTTTTTTTGTAACAGATTTAAAATCAAAATAAACTTTTTAATGTAAGTCTAAAATTATTTTCTCTTTTAAAAGAAAAAATTAGAGTCAATTCGTGGCAACATCTTTTATAATGTAATAGTTGTGTGCGGAATATCTGAATTTTGAAGCATTTTATGATGTCCAATTTTAATTTTCTGTACACCTCTTGATAAACTATTAAAACAATTATCCAGTTTTGGAATCATTCCGGAATGGATTACTTTTTCTTCTTTTAGTTTATTGTATAATGTTTCGTTTATTTCTGTTATTACAGATGAATCGTCTTCTGAATCTTGTAAAACGCCTTGTTTTTCAAAACAATATATCAGAGTAACGTCAAAAACTTCTGATAATGCAATTGATAATTCGCTTGCAATTGTATCTGCATTTGTGTTTAATAATTGTCCGTTTTTATCGTGTGTAATGGCGCAGAAAACAGGAACAATTCCAGCTTCTAATAAAGTTGCCAGCAATTTGGTATTGATTTGTTTTACATCGCCTACAAATCCATAATCGATTGTGGGGTGATTTCTTTTTACGGATTGAATCAAATTCCCGTCAGCACCCGAAAAACCAATTGCATTATTGTCTTTTGCCTGCAATTGCGCTACAATATGTTTGTTGATTTGTCCTGCGTAAATCATTACTACAACATCAAGCATTGGAGCATCTGTAATTCGGCGTCCGTCAATCATTTGCGGAACCAAACCAATACTCTGAGCCATTTTTGTAGCCGATTTTCCACCACCGTGAACTAAAACTTTATAGCCTTCAATTTTAGAAAAATCGGTTAAGAATTGTTCTAATTCTTCTGGATTATCGATGATGTTTCCACCTATTTTTATTACTGATACGTTCATTTCTTTCAAGGTTCAAAGGGACAGAGGGACAAAGGTTCAAAGGTTTTTCTCAAGGCTATAAAACCTCTGATCCTTTGCAACTTTGAACCTTTGCACCTATAAATTATATTTTCTTCAAAATCTTTTGTAAAACTAATTGTGCCGAATACGTTCTGTTATTCGCTTGTTCGATTACGATTGAATTTTCTCCGTCTAAAACTTCGTCGCTCACAATTACGTTACGACGAACTGGAAGACAGTGCATGAATTTTCCGTTGTTCGTTAAAGCCATTTTTTCGGCTGTAACAGTCCAGTTTGGATCGCTGTTGGTTACTTTTCCGTAATCGTTGAAATTACTCCAATTCTTTACGTAAACGAAATCTGCATTTTCAAAAGCTTTGTTTTGATCGTATTCGATTTTGCTGTCTTTTGTTATTTCCGGACTTAGTTCGTAACCTTCCGGGTGTGTGATTACAAAATCCATGTCTTTTTGCATTTGCATCATTTCTACGAATGAATTCGCAACCGCCTGAGGCAAAGCTTTTGGATGTGGCGCCCAAGAAAGTACTACTTTGGGTTTGTGTTTCGTTTTGTGTTCTTCCATCGTAATAGCATCTGCTAAAGATTGTAATGGATGACGAACAGCACTTTCCATGTTTACAATTGGCACAGTAGCGTATTTCAAAAATCCTGAAATAACGGTTTCCTGATAATCTTTTTCTTTATTAACTAAACTTGCAAAAGCACGGATTGCGATGATATCACAATATTGGGAAACTACTTCTGCTGCTTCTTTGATATGTTCTGAAGCACCGGAATTCATAACGGCTCCGTCTTCGAACTCTAATGTCCAGCCTTCGTTGGTAAAATTCATTACCATAACGTTCATTCCTAAGTTTAAAGCCGCTTTTTGTGTACTCAAACGCGTTCTTAAACTCGGATTGAAGAATAACATTCCTAATGTTTTGTTTTTTCCTAATTTTTTATTTTTAAGTGGATCTTTTTTGATCTTGATCGCACTTTTTACCCATTTTGATAATGAGTCGATATCTTTTATTGAAATATAATTCATCTTCTTGGTTTTGTTTTTCTTATTGGTTTCTAAAAAATTAGACGCGGATTATACGGATTCGCTTTGCGAAGACGCAGATTAACGCGGATTTTTTATATTCTTATTTTTCTACTGTTTTCAAATACTTTTCGTTTAAATTCTGGTTTTGTTCCAAAATTTAGAAGTAAACCTACTTCACAGTCTGTACCTTTTAAATAATTCAAAATTTGATTTTCAAACTCGATTACAATACAATTAGCCGCTTTTAATTCTAAAATAATTAAATCTTCAACTACTAAATCTGCATAATATTCTTCAACTTCAATACCTTTATAATAAACTTTAATTTTCTTCTGAGCTTCAACATACAAACCTTTATTTTTCAATTCCAAATACAAGGAATTTTGGTAAACTCTTTCTAAAAACCCATACCCTAATTCATTATAAACTTCATAAAAAGTTTTGATAATGACGTCGGTCAACTCTCGATGCAATAATTCCATAAAATATTTTTGAATGAAATATACTACATAAAAAATTAAAATCAAATATAAAATCCGTTTAAATCAGCGTCTTCGCGATAGCGAATCTGTGTCATCCGCGTTCATATCACACAATCTTGGTAAAAGAAATCTCATCCTTTAATGCCTTTAAAATGAAATTATCATTTAATCCATTTACGATCCAGGTTTCTATATTTGCTGCTTTTGCAATTCCAGCTGCTTCTATTTTAGACTGCATTCCTCCTGTTCCGTGTGATGATTTTGATTCGCCGATTTCTTTTTCAAGCGTTTTTAAATCATTAACTAATTTTATCGTTTCCGGAATCTCATCGTGAATAGAATCTTTCGTATAAATTCCGTTTGTATTGGTTGCAATAATCAGAATATCAACATTTAAAAGAACCGCCGTTAAAGCCGCTAATTTATCATTATCTCCAAACCGAATCTCATCTGTGGCAACGGTATCATTTTCATTAATAATCGGAATGTAATTGTTTTTAACCAATACATTAATGGTATTTACAATGTTCTTTTTAGTCTGCTCTTTTTCGAAATCAGAATAAGAAAGTAAACACTGCGAAGTATTTAATCCTAAATCCTTAAAATTTTCATTGTAAATCCGCATTAAATGAGGCTGCCCAATAGAAGCCAAAGCCTGCTTTACAAAAACATCTTTATCCTGATTATCCAGTTTTACAAATTGCTTCGCTGCCGCAATTGCTCCTGAACTCACTATGATAAATTCATATTCGTCGTTTAAAGCCGCAATCTGTATTCCGAGGTCTTCAATCTTTCCCCGCGAAATATGATTGGTTTCTTTGGTTAAAGTATTACTTCCTATTTTTAATAAAATCCGTTTTTTTGCCATGTCTTTTGTTTTTGCCACGAAGGCGCTAAGGCACTAAGTTATTTTTAACGCAAAGGCGCAAAGTTTTTTTATATTTTTTTTGTTTACAAACGCTAAGTTAGCAAAGCTTTATATATAGTTAAATTCCAAAAAATAAATTCCAAATTCCAATAATCTGAAATCAAAAATCGTTAATCATCAATCTAAAATCTGAACTCTAAAATCTAAAATTATCGTATCTGCCCTTCTCCGTACACGTACCATTTATTGGTTACAAGATGTTGCAAACCGATTGGACCACGTTGATGTAATTTGTCAGTGCTTATCGCTAATTCTCCACCTAAACCAAATTGTCCGCCGTCTGTGAAACGGGTTGAGGCATTTTGATAAACTGCTGCGGCATCTATCGCTTCCATAAATTGCTGTGCTGCTTCGTTATCTCTTGAAATAATTGCTGCCGAATGTCCGCCGCAATATTTATTGATTTTCTCGATCGCATTTTCCTGAGAATCAATTGTTCCGATTACGATTTTATAATCTAGAAATTCTTCGTACCAAATATCTTCGTTTTGAAGTGTTTTAGTATTTTCAAAATTTGCTAAAGATTTATCTACAATAACTTCCACTTTTGCTTCAATTAAAGCTTCAATCAACATGGCTGTAAAATCTTCAAAATTGGGAAGTTTAGAATCTATCAAAACTTTATCCAAAGCATTACAGGCCGAAATTTTAGCAGTTTTAGCATTTAGAATTACTTTTAAAGCTAAATCTGTATCTGCTTTTTCATGAACGTAAACAAAATTATTTCCTCGTCCGCTTACAATTACGGGACAAGTGGCGTGCGCTTTTACAAACTCAATTAATTTTTCTCCGCCTCTTGGAACTATTAAATCGACTTTTTGAGTTGGTTTTTCTAGAAAAGCCTGAGTTTCTGTTCTATTATAATTTAGATATTCAACCCAATCTTTTGAAACTCCGTTTTCTTCTAAAGCTTTGTGCCAAAGATTTACGATTTTCAAATTTGATTTTAAAGACTCTTTTCCTCCTTTTAATAAAATCTTATTTCCGGATTTAAAGGCAATTCCACCCGCTTCGATTGTAACATCTGGGCGAGATTCGTAAATAATTAAAATCGTTCCGAAAGCAGCGGTTTTATTTATGACTTTAATTCCATTATCATGAGTGAAATGAAAACGCTCAACTCCAACTGGATCTTCTTGAGAAGCCAATTGGTTTAATGATAAAATCATTTCGTCGACTTTTTTATCATCTACTTTTAAGCGTTCTTCCATCGCTAAATCGGAACCGTCGTAATCGGCAAGATCTTCCTGATTGGTCAAGATAATCTGACTCCGCTCCTGCTCGACCTGCTTTGCCATAGATCGCAAAACCAGATTACGTTTTTCAATTGATAATGGATTCATAATTGTAGTTGGTTGGTTGTTTTTTGGTTTAGTTTCTTTTTAGAAACTTATATTTTAAACCTGAGGGGTTTTAAAAACCCGTCAGGTTTGACTTCGTGATAATTTAGTTTTTTAGTTCTTCCAAACTTTCTTTTAAAGCTACTATAAATGTATCAATATCAGCTTTTTTCACTGTTAATGGCGGTAAAATTCTTAATAGATTTTTATTGTTTGCGCTTCCTGTAAAAATGTGTTTTTCGATGATTAATTTCTTTCTTAAAGCGGCAACATCAAAATCAAATTCTACTCCAAGCATTAAACCTTTTCCTTTTACTTGTTTGATGCCTTCCACTTCTTTGATTTTCTCTAAGAAATATTCATAAACCTCGTTTACATTCTTTTGTAAATCAAGTTTTTCAATTACATCAAGAACTGCAATTCCTGCTGCACAAGATAAATGGCTTCCGCCGAAAGTTGTTCCTAATAATCCGAAACTAGCTTCGAATTTTGGAGAAATTAAAATCGCCCCAACCGGAAATCCATTTCCCATTCCTTTTGCTACTGAAATAATATCAGCGTTGATTCCGTGGTGTTGGAAAGCAAAGAATTTCCCGCTTCTTCCGTATCCTGATTGTACTTCATCTAAAATCAAAACAACATCGTGTTTTTTACAAGTTTTTTCTAAAGCCTGGAAAAACTCAGTTGTTCCTTGGTCTAAACCTCCAACTCCTTGAATTCCTTCGATAATTACTGCTGTAACATCGCCTTTAGCCAATTCAGCTTCAACTAATCCGATTTGATTTAAAGGTAAAAAAGTAACTTCTTGCTGTGCATTTAAGGGCGCAACGATTTTTTTATTATCTGTAACGGCAACAGCTGCAGAAGTTCTTCCGTGGAAAGAATTATCAAAAGCCACAACTCTTGATTTTCCGTTATGGAAAGAAGCTAATTTCAAAGCATTTTCATTGGCTTCAGCACCAGAACTGCATAAAAACAATTCGTAATCTTCAAGACCAGAAAGCTTTCCTAATTTCTGTGCCAATTCAACCTGCAAAGGATTCTGAATCGCATTTGAATAAAATCCTAAATGGTCTAATTGATTCTTCAATTTTGCTACATAATCCGGCTGTGTGTGTCCGATAGAAATCACACCATGTCCGCTGTATAAATCTAAATATTCTACTCCTTTGTCGTCAATAATTGTACAATCTACTGCTTTTACTGGAGTTATGTCGTATAATGGGTAAACGTTGAATAAGTTCATTTTTGTTTTTTGTTAATTTTGCTTCAGGTTTCAAGTTTCAGGTTACGTACAGAACGTGAAACCTGAAACTTAAAACTTGAAACTATTATTAAAATCCGCTTGGTCTCAAATTTAAACCTGTGGTTTCTTCTAATCCGAACATTAAATTCATGTTTTGAATCGCTTGTCCTGAAGCACCTTTGGTTAAATTATCTATAATTGATGTTATGAGAACCCGGTTTCCTTTTTTCAATAAACTAATGATACATTTATTCGTTTGCACCACTTGTTTTAAGTTGATGTTTGTTGTGGTTACGGTTACAAAAGGTTCGTTTTTATAGAAATCTTCGTATTTCTCTACTAATTGTTCCAAACTATCATCACATAATGTATATAAAGTTGCAAAAATTCCTCTTGGAAAATCTCCTCTGTTCGGAATAAAAAGCAACTCGCTTTCGAAATCGTCCTGCAGCTGCACCAAACTTTCTGAAATTTCGCCTAAATGCTGGTGTTCAAAAGCTTTATAATGCGACATATTGTTGTTTCTCCAACTGAAATGAGACGTTTCTGAAAGTCCAACTCCTGCACCAGTACTTCCGGTTGTAGCATTAATATGAACATCATTATTTAGCATATTATGTTCTGCTAATGGCAACAAAGCCAATTGTATAGCTGTAGCAAAACAACCAGGATTTGCAATATAATTTGCTTTTTTGATTTCTGCTTTGTTCAATTCAGGTAAGCCGTAAATAAAATCTTTTCCTTGAAAATGAGCATCTTTATTTAACCTGAAATCATTTCCTAAATCGATAATTTTAGTGTGGTTTGCAAATGCGTTTTGCTGTAAAAATGAAATTGATTTTCCGTGACCTAAACATAAAAATACCACATTTACGTCAGGATTTATTATATCCGTAAAATTCATTTCGATATCACCCATCAAATCGTGGTGCGCCACAGAAAGTGGTTTTCCGGCATTTGTTGTACTGTAAACAAAATCGATGTTTACTTTTGGATGATACATTAAAATTCTGATGAGTTCTCCGGCTGTGTAACCCGAACCACCAATTATTCCGACATTAATCATAGTTTCTATTTTTTTAACTAAAATTATTTTTATCTAAATTCTTATTTTGAGTTGGTAAAAATGCTCTAATTACAAAAAAGAGAATTATTACTTCTATTAGTAATCCCAGAAAAAGCATAAATCCTCCTCCAAAAAAAGCTAACATAAAAGGCACTGTACTAAATATCGCGAATACTTGATTGATTAGTTCAATTGGACTTGGAAAAATCAAAATTGTATAACTTATAGCTATTATTGAAACAGAAAAAAAACCTGCTACAAAATTTCTATTAGTAAAAAATACTGTACTTAAATTATCTTTAAAAAAGAGTGCCAGTCCCAGCATTATTAGTATTATAATAAATACCAAAATCCCAATAACCATTATGCCTCTGCCAAATTAATCATGATCTAATTGATTTACAGATGAAAATATGTTTTGTGCATTTCCAAGAATTTTGATAAATCCTTTTGCATCATCAGATGTCCAAGCGTTGTTCATTTCTCCGTATTGACCAAAACCTGTATTCATCAAATCATTTTTAGATTCGATTCCGTCAAGTGAAAAATGGTATGGTTTTAATGAAACGGTTACAGTTCCGTTTACTGTTTTTTGTGTGTCTTGCAGGAAAGTTTCAATGTTTCTCATAACCGGATCTAAAAACTGACCTTCGTGAAATAACATTCCGTACCAGTTTCCTAGTTGTTCTTTCCAGTATTGCTGCCATTTTCCAAGAGTATGTTTCTCTAATAAATGGTGTGCTTTGATAATAATTAATGGCGCAGCGGCTTCAAAACCAACTCTTCCTTTAATTCCAATAATTGTATCTCCAACGTGAATATCTCTACCAATTGCATAAGCATTTGCCAATTTTTCCAGAGCCACAATATTGTTTGATGGTTTATCTGTTTTACCATTTATTCCAACTAATTCTCCTTGTTCAAAATGTAAGGTTACTTTTTCTTCTCCTTCTTTTTTTAATTGAGATGGATAAGCTTCACTTGGCAATGGCTGTCCTGAAGTTAAAGTTTCTTTTCCTCCTACACTTGTTCCCCAAAGTCCTTTATTGATAGAATATTGTGCTTTTTCCCAAGAATAGTGAACTCCGTTTTTAGATAAATAATCTACTTCTTCTTGTCTTGAAAGTTTTAAATCTCTAATTGGTGTAATAATTTCAATTTCCGGAGCAATGGTTTGGAAAATTAAATCAAAACGAATTTGGTCATTTCCTGCACCTGTACTTCCGTGTGCGATCGCACTTGCTCCTACTTTTTTAGCATATTTTATAGCTTCAATTGCTTGAAAAACACGTTCTGCACTTACTGATAACGGATATGTATTGTTTTTTAATACGTTTCCGAAAATCAAATATTTTATAGCTTTATCATAATATTTGTCTACGATTGTAAGGTTTGCGTGTTGTGCACTTCCTAATTCGTAAGCTCTTTTTTCAATGGCTGATAATTCTTCTGCGTCAAATCCTCCTGTATCTACCAATACAGTGTGAACTTCGTATCCTTTTTCATTTTTTAAATATTTCAAACAATACGAGGTATCTAATCCTCCGCTATAAGCTAATACTACTTTTTTCATTTTTTATAATTTTGGCCAATACTTTCGTATTTAGCAGTTTGAGATTTCTTTTTGGTTAAATTTTGAATAAAAAAACAAATGACAATATTTTGTTTAGAAATAAAGCTTGTTTGATTTTTTTAAGTCTGCTTAAAACAGCCTCATTAAAAGGATGTCTTGGCGGGTTTTTTTGTTTTTCTTTTGGATCGTATAGCATTCCCGTACAAAGACACATTTTGTTTTCTTTGCTTTGCAGAATTTGGTAATTAGTACAAGTTTTACAACCTGACCAAAAACTTGGATCTGTCGTTAATTCTGAGAAAGGAACGGGTTTATAACCTAATTCAGAATTGATTTTCATAACTGCCAAACCAGTTGTGATTCCGAATATTTTAGCATCTGGATATCTCTTCAAAGAATAATCAAAAACTTTAGATTTTATCTTTTTTGCCAAACCTAAACTTCTGTAGTCAGGATGAACGATTAATCCAGAATGTGCTACGAATTTTCCGTGCTGCCAGCTTTCGATATAACAAAAACCTGCAAATTTCCCGTCTGCCAGAGCAATCATTGCATCACCATTCGACATTTTTTTCTGAATATACTCAGGAGTTCTTTTAGCAATCCCCGTACCTCTTAACAAGGCAGATGATTCTATCGTATCGCAAATTTCCTGTGCGAATTTGAAGTGTTCTTCCTGGGTAACAACAATAGAGATCTTCATTTCAATAATTGAAGTTAGAGTTAAAAATTAAAGCATATTGTTTAGTTTGAAATCCAGAATTGAATCCAATAAAATTAAGCAAAATAGAAGTAACATATTCAAAATCAAAAAGTTGATTAAGAAAATTTACAAAATAATAAATACTTTTAGGATATGTTTGTCCAATGGACAAATTATGTGATTTCAAAATGAAAAATGGATATGAATAAATATACGGCTATAAAACTCAGTGAATACTATAGAGATAGTATCCGTACTTCGGGAGAAGTAATCGGTGAGTTTGTCCGTGACAAAGAAGTTGTATGTAAACTTATTTTATTCATCGGTGCAAAAGTACATTATTTTTTTATTCACAAAACAAAAAATCAAAATTCTAACATTTTTTTAATGAAAAGTTATTTTTTGAAAGATGCTAAGGTTCTAAGATGCTGAGATTCTAAGATTTTAAATTCGTGCACGCAAACCTGAAACTTGAAACAAAAACAAAACCCGATAGCTATAATAACTATCGGGTTTTTAAATACTTCTATTTTTGAATTATTACTTTTTCGTAAATGGGATTACTTGTCCATTATCTATAAGTATCATATCGAAACCTGTTTTGGCTTCGTTGAATTTAAATTTCAATCCTGCTCTTTTTGACTCAAAAGTATCTTTTTCACCTGCAACAGGAGTTAAAGTAAATTTTGGATAGTTTGGAAGTTCCGCATTTAAAACGCTGTTTTTCTCTGTCAATTCAATTGTTAAGGGTGATTTTACAGTAACATAATTCCCTACATAACCATCTAAAATAATATCCTTTTCAACTTTTCCCTTTCCCGCTGTCCACACATTATTACTATCGTTATAATCTGGGAAAGCGTGATCTGGATCTAGTGTAATACTTTCAATTTCTTCTGTTGAATTATGTTTGAAAGACCACTCGTTGTTACGCTGCCAAATTTCTACCGGAAGCTTAACTCTTGTTACTTTTCCACTTTTTGTTTTTACATCTAAAACAATTGGCATTGGCATTTTATCAAAATTCTCCACATTGATGATTACACCTTTTGCCGGATCATTTTTTACATATTTAATCCAATTGATTCCTTGATCAAATCTCCAGTTATTTACGAACCAGCTTCTCCAGAACCAGCTTAAATCTTCACCTGCAACATTTTCAATAGTTCTAAAGAAATCATCAGGAGTTGGGTGTTTGTAAGCCCAACGCTCTACATAAGTACGTAATGCTTTATCAAAACGCTCTTGTCCTAAAACCTGCTCTCTTAAAATAACTAATCCTGCACTTGGTTTTGCATAACATAAAACACCAATATTAGCTTCCTTCATATTATCAGGAGAACTCATAATGGTTTCTAATTTTGGATCTGTAAAATATTCTGCTTCTTCATGTAAATTAGATGCAGGCTGTTTGTATTCTCCATTATTAAAATCGTAAGAACTTACAGAGTTAATAAAGGTATTGAAACCTTCATCCATCCAGGCAAAATAACGCTCGTTTGAACCTACAATCATTGGGAACCAAATATGTCCGAATTCGTGATCTGTAACTCCCCATAAATCATCTCCTTTAGATTTCCATCCGCAGAAAACAATTCCCGGATATTCCATTCCACCCTCATTTCCTGCTACGTTGGTAGCTGCAGGATAAGGATATTCGAACCATCTTTTAGAATAATTTTCAATTGACGCTTTAGTATATTCTGTAGAACGTCCCCAAGCATCATTTCCTGAACTTTCAACAGGATATGCAGATAATGCTAAAGATTTTTTTCCGCTTGGCAAATTGATTCTTGCTCCATCTAAAATAAAAGCCGGAGATGATGCCCAAGAAAAATCACGTGCATTTTTAATTTTATAATGCCATGTTTTTTGTGCCGAAGCATTGCTGTTTGCAGTCGCAGCAACTTCATCTGCAGAACGAATTATAACGGTTTTATCACTTTGAGAAGCATCTTTATATCTTTTCAATTGTTCTGCAGAAAAAACTTCTGCTCCGTTTACTAATTCTCCGGAACCTACAACGTAGTGGTTTGCAGGAACGGTCAATTTTACATCAAAATCTCCATATTCTAAATAAAACTCAGAAGCGCCTAAATAAGGTGCCGTATTCCAGCCTCTTACGTCATCATACACACACATACGCGGATACCATTGTGCGATTGTGAATATTTTTCCGTTTTTAGTTTCTAAAACTCCCATTCTGTCTGAACCTTCAAATGGTGCAATGAATGAGAATTCGATTTTAATTTTTACAGAAGCTCCTTTTGCAGCTAATTCCTGTGGAAGAAAAATCTGCATTCTGGTATCTGTAACGATATATTTTGCCTCAACTTCTGTTTTGGTTTTCCCGCCAGAAATTACTTTTACAGATTTAATTTTATTTCCTCCGTCAAAAACCTGACCTTGAGCTCCGTTACGGCTTCCGGTTAAAGGCACAACAGCATTTCCTCTGGAATCTTCTTTGAACAAATTTTGATCTAAATTCAGCCAAAGAAATCCAAGTTTATCAGGACTATTATTTGTATATGTAATTTCATCTGTACCTACAATTTCATTTGTAGTTCCATTTAGTTTTGCTGTTATTTGATAATCGGCTCTGTTTTGCCAGTATTCAACGCCTGGCTGTCCGCTTGCAGTTCTTGTAGAAGTACCGTTTTTAGTATAAAAATGTGGTGCAAATGCATCATGATAATTATAATTGTTTGCTGGATTTGCTGTCGTCGCCGGCGGAGTCTGCTGCGCCCAAACTGAAGAAATCCCAACAAGTAAAGCCATGGTTAAAAAGGCTTTTGAAGATTGTTTTTTCATATTTTTTAGCTGTTTATGTAGCAAATTAATGAAAAAAAAAGGTATTTACAGAGAAAACGAAAAGGATAAATTTAATTTTAGCAAAAATTTATTAAAAAAATAATTCTAAGCTTTTTCCTAAAAAATAAAATTTATAAAATATATTTACATCAAGATTTAAGACTAATTCTTTTCAATAAATAACATTTTGAGCACAACTATATCAAATTCAACACTTAAGGCTTCGATTAAAAATGCCGGAGCAGAATTGTTCTCTTTAAAAGACAATCAAAATAAAGAATATATCTGGGAAGGAAATCCTGATTTTTGGGGTAAACACTCTCCTATTCTTTTCCCTATTGTTGGTACATTAAAAAACAACATTTATACTATTGATAAAAAAGAATATCAATTGCCAAGACATGGTTTTGCAAGGGATATGGAATTTCAACTTATTGAAAAAACAGGCAACAGTGCGGTTTTTTCGTTAGAATCAAATGCTGAAACTCTAAAGAAATATCCATTCGAATTTGAACTGCAGCTTATTTATACGTTAGAGAATACGACTTTAAATATCGAATATGTGGTTATCAATAAAAGTGAATCAAAAATGCCTTTCTCAATTGGAGCGCATCCGGCGATTGCACTTCCTGAAAAGTTTGAAAATTATGCTTTTAAGTTTGAAAAAGCTGAACCTTTGAAATATAACCTTCTTGAAAATGATTTGATTTCGAATAAAACCGAAACTTTAAAAACTACAGAAAATGTTGTTCCATTAAACTATAAACTTTTCGAAAATGATGCTTTGGTTTTTAAAACATTAGAATCTAATTCATTAACTATTCTCGAAAATTCAAAACCTTATGTACAGGTTGAATTTGAAGATTTTCCGAGTTTGGGAATCTGGACAAAAGATCAGGCTCCTTTTGTTTGTATTGAGCCTTGGTTTGGATATTCGGACACGGCAGATAATTCAGGAGATTTGTTTAAAAAAGAAGGGATTTTGATTCTAGATGTCGATCAGTCATTTCATTCAAAATTCAGTATTAAAATAGTATAATTTAAGATGTTAGAATTTAACTTTCACCCTTTTCCGGTAATCGAAACAGAGCGTTTACTTTTAAGAAGAATTACGAATGATGACGTAAATGAAGTTTTTGAATTGCGTTCGAATCCTGAAACTATGAAATATATTCCGAGACCATTAGTTAAAAATAATGAAGATGCATTGGAACATATTGCTATGATTGAGGAAAAAATAGAAACCAATGTTGGAATTAATTGGGGAATTACGCTAAAAGATAATCCTAAACTTTTGGGAATTATTGGTTATTACAGAATGCAGCCCGAAAATCATCGTGCAGAAATTGGTTATATGTTATCGCCTGATTTTCATGGAAAAGGAATTATTCCCGAAGCTGTAAATAGATTAATTCAATATGGTTTTGAGGATTTAAAACTGCATTCGATCGAAGCGGTAATTGATCCGGAAAACTATGCATCTGAAAAGGTATTACAAAAATGCGGATTTGTAAAGGAAGCTCATTTAAAAGAAGCGGAACTTTATGAAGGCAAATTTTTGGATAAAGTAATTTATTCTTTGCTTCAGAACTAGGCATTTTACTATTCCGCACAAAAAACATTTCTTGTTAAAATCATCTATTCCTGCAATAGTAAATGTGCTATTGCGTTATATTTGTGGCCGAAAACAGATTACGTCCGCGATCACAAAAAAATACCATGAAAAAATTATTCGCCTTTATTGTTCTTTTTTTATCTATACAATTACAAAGTCAGACTTTTATAAAATTTAACGGAGCTACTGCTTTAGTTGGGATTCCAAACGTTGGTATCGAAACAAGTATTGGCGAAAAAACCACTTTTAGTTTTGATGTAATGGCTTCTTTCTGGAAATCATTTAACGGAAATAATCCGATGGAATTTTACACTTTTACTCCAGAAGTTCGTTATCATTTTAAAGAAAAATACAACGGATTTTATGTTGGTGCTCACGCTGGTCCAGATTTCTATCAATTACAAAAATGGAATTACTGGGATACTAACAAATATGAACACGGATTTGGTTACCGTTTAGGAGTTACTGTAGGTTATAATATTAAACTAAACGATAAATTTTTACTGGATATTTTTGCCGGAGGCGGATGGCATCAGGGTTTTTACCACGGATATTATAATGACGGAACTCCAGGCAGATATGAAAAAGCGCCTAACTGGAATAAAAGCGGAGAATGGCTTCCGTATCGAGGCGGCGTGATGATTTCCTATAAACTGAACTAAAATCAGCTGAATTTAGGAAGCGTTTTTACATATAATTCTTCCACTTTTTTTCGCGCCCAATCGGTTTTTCTTAAAAAAGTAAGACTTGATTTTACACTCGGATTTGAAGTGAAACATTTTACAGGAATTAATTCTCCTAAAATGTCAAAACCATAATAGTCGACTAAGGTTTCTACAATCTTTTGAAGTGTGATTCCGTGCAGCGGATCTTTAGATTTACTTTCCATTTTATATAATTTAAATAATACAAAAGACCGTTCCCAAAAAGAACGGTCTTTTTTGCAAAATTAACGAATTCACCTAATACAATTCGTTAAAAGCTAAAATTAGAATACGAATTTAAATCCAAAAGAAAGCGGTGAAGTTAAATTTGGATTACTTCCTGCTAAAATCGTGTTATAAAACGGATCTACATTTGCAACATGCGCCAACCCAAAATTTGTAACCGTCGTTTTTTCTCCATTTTTAGGCTCAATAGTCGTAGAAGTAAAATTAGCCAAATCGTAAGAGAACTCTACAGAGAAGTTTTTCGTAACAAAATAGTCAAAACCTCCTGATACAGATAATCCTACCTGATTAACTTTCAACTCGCTTTCTTTTTCTTTTCCTGTAATAACCGGCAAAGCTGCTTGTCCAAAGAAGTACAACGAACCCGCTACATTCCAATATTTTCTTGCTAGAGGCTGAATCACAAATAAATCTGTTTTTGCAGCTGTTCCAGCGTTAGAATCTGCTTTTATATTAATAAACCCAATTCCTGCTCCAACGGCAACCGAAGGTGTAACAAATGTACCAACAACCGGAAGTACAGATAAACTTGTATTTTTTAAATCTGCCGTTTTCGTCTGCTGATAACCAAATTGCGAAGTTGCAAACCAAGCTCCTTTTAAACCTTGAGCCGAATCCTGAGCTTTTACAGATAAACCAATTAATGCAATACCAACTAATGTAAAAATCTTTTTCATTTTAAGTTTGTTTTATAATTACAGAACAAACTTATGAGTAAGGTTTTGTGTCGAAGCTGATTAAAATCATAGATTAAAAGAAATCTTTAATTATATTTGACAGTATGAATGTCTTGCATTTTTCTTACTTTTGCCACCATGTTAAAATCAGTCAATATACTTAATAAGAGAGCTCGTTTTGATTACGAGATAATCGACACTTATACTGCCGGAATTGTTTTGGCGGGAACCGAAATCAAATCAATACGTTTAGGGAAAGCGAATATTACAGAAAGCTTTTGCGAATTTAGCGGTATGGAGCTTTTTGCTATCAATACCTACATCGAAGAATATTCGTTTGGAAACCAGTTTAATCATAAATCAAGAAGCGAACGTAAATTGCTTTTAAATAAAAAAGAATTAAAAACACTTCATAAAAGCGTTCAGGCAAAAGGTCTTACAATCGTTCCGCTTAAATTGTTTACCAATGAAAAAGGTCTTGCAAAACTGCAGATTGGTCTTTGTAAAGGAAAGAAAAACTACGACAAACGTGAATCTCTAAAAGAACAAGATACAAAACGTGACTTAGACAGAATTAAAAAAGCATACAACTAATCTTTCATTTATTCTGGCTAAATCTATGTTTATCAAAATTTTATAGTTATTTTTATAGAAACAATATAACTGTAAAATATGAAAAAGTACTTAATTCTACTCATTGCAATTCTGTCACTTTCAGGTTGTGGCAGTAATACAACTATTGTAAATAGCTGGAGAGATCCAAAAATAACCGTTGCCCAGGAACACTTTAAAAAAGTCCTGGTTGTTGCTTTAGTTAAAGATGAAGCTTCGAGGAGAATTACCGAAAATCGAATTGCATCAAGTAACCCGATTTTTAAAACTTCTTATCAATACTTAAACGAAACAACCAAAGATCTCACAAAGGAACAAAAACTAAAAATTCTTCAGGACGAAAATTTTGACGGCGTTGTAACCATGCGTTTGGTAAGCACCGAAAAAGAAACGACTTATGTTCCGGGATCTTATACCGGAATGTATTACGGCGGTTTTGACGGTTTATATTCTGGAGTTTATGGTTATGGTTTCGGAAACTGGTACGGAATGTATTCTCCTGCTTACTATGATCCCGGATATTATCAGGAAACAACTTATTATATGGTTGAAACCAATATTTTTTCTTTAAAAGAAAATAAATTAATCTGGACGGGAACTACAAAATCAGATTATGTTACAGACTTAGGTCAAACTGTAGATGCTATTATGCAAGCTGTGGTTAAAGAAATGAGAAAAGACGGTTCTTTACCTCCAAAATAAATTCAAAAGAAAGCAATATTATATTATTGCTTTTTTCATGGCATAAAAAATGACTAAATTTGTCAAGACTTAAATTTTCATCAAAAAATGAAATCACTTTTAAAAAATGCAAGAGAACAAAAGGGTTTAAAAACGCGTGAACTAGCGCAGCTCGCCGGAATTGATCAGGCATTAATAAGCAAATTTGAATCTGGAACGCGAAAACCAACCAAAGATCAAATTATAAAACTCGCCCAGCTTTTAGAAATCGATTACGAAACTTTAATGATTGCCTGGCTTAAAGAAAAAATTCTTTATGAAATTGGTGATGAGGAATTTGCTTTGAAAGCTTTAAAAATGGCAGAAGATGAAATCAAGTACAACAAAACTATATCAAATCTTAAGCTATCAACTTCTTTAGAAAAAATCTTAAAAGAAATTGATCTTCTAAAAGAAAAATTAGACTCTTACAAGCAATTTGATAGTTTTAAGATCAGGGAAGCTTTAGAACTTGAATATACCTTTGAAAGCAATAGAATTGAAGGAAATACAATGACACTTCGTGAAACTGATATGGTTATTAATGAAGGTTTGACCATTTCCGGAAAAAGCATGAAAGAACATCTTGAGGCAATAAATCATCAGGAAGCCATTGGTTTTATTAAAGACTTAATGAGTAAAAATAATTCATTAAACGAACGTGACCTCTTATCTATTCATAATTTAATTCTTAGAGGAATAATTCCGGAAGATGCTGGACGTTATCGAAAAGTTCAGGTTATGATACAAGGCAGCAGCCACATGCCGCCGCAGCCTTTATTAGTTCAGCAAGAAATGGAGGAATATTTTATTTGGTATGAAATCAATAAAAACAAACTTCATCCGGTTATTTTAGCTGCTGAAATGCATGAAAGATTAGCAACAATTCATCCTTTTATTGATGGAAACGGAAGAACTTCAAGATTAATCATGAATTTAATTTTGATGCAAAAAGGATATTTAATAGCCAATATTAAAGGTGATTATGAAAACAGAATCCGTTATTATCAATCTCTGGAAACTGCTCAGACCAAAAAGGATAAAGAAGATTTTTTGCTTTTTATAGCTCAAACACAAAAAGAAAGTTTAGAAAGATATATCGCAATTCTTACTCAATAAAAAAAAGGGTGTTTAAAAAGTCTAAACAACTCCTTTACTATAATTATTTAGTTTAAAAAACTGAGCTTTTCATTTTTTATCAGACATCATTCCGTAGGAATGTTTCATCGGTAGAAAAAATAGCAACCACTCAAATTTACACGTTCCGTAGGAACGTTTGATATACCTAATTATTTAAAATAATCAAAATCAAACGTTCCTACGGAACGTACAAACATCAACAACAACATAATTTTCTACCAATGAATTGTTCCTACGGAACATATATGTTGTTGAATACTAAAAAAGGCTGTCTCGATTTCTGACACAGCCCTTAATTTTTTTAATTTTTATCTTCTAATAAAGGAACAAATCTAAATTCTCCAAACTCGTGTTTTTCAAATTGAGTTTCGTTCTTTCTAATTAACAAAGTCATAATCTGAACGTCTTCTCCAAGCGGAATAACCAGCCTTCCTCCTATTTTTAACTGTGCCATTAATGGCTGTGGAATAAATGGTGCGCCTGCAGTTACAATAATACTGTCAAACGGAGCATAATGCGGCAAACCTTTATAACCATCTCCAAAAGAAACATGTTTAGGACGAATGTTTAGTTTCGGAAATAAAATTGAAGTCTGCTTAAACAATTCATTTTGTCTTTCGATAGTATATACTTTTGCGCCCAAAGCAAATAAAACTGCTGTTTGGTAACCTGAACCCGTTCCTATTTCCAGAATCTTGTGATCTTTTTTTACTTCTAACAACTGCGATTGAAACGCCACAGTGTACGGCTGCGAAATAGTCTGCCCCGCGCCAATAGGAAAAGCCTTATCCTGATAGGCAAAATCTTCAAAACTTGAATTCAAAAAAAGGTGTCTTGGGATTTTTTTTATCGCATCCAGAACCGCTCTGTCAGTAATTCCTTTTTGTTCTAAAGTGCTTACTAATTGATTACGAAGTCCTTGATGTTTGGCAGTGTCTTTCAAAATGGGTAGGTTTTATTTTCGCAAAAATAAGAAAACAAATCATCAATTATCAAGTACTTTTTAATCATTTAATTTCTATTTTTGATTTATTCTCTAACCTGAATGAATTCTAATATTTTATGAAAAAAATTATACTCGGTTTATCTTTACTTTTTTCGCTCTTAGGCATTTTAAGATCCTTTTTTTTCGTTTTTTATGATTTTGAAGAGGTAACAGAATTTCTAAATTTTATAGTATTCAGGATTCAGCCATATGGTTTCGCAGGAATGGATATCTATGTTCCAAGACACTTAATTAATGGAAATGCAGAAGGCGGTTCAATTTCAATGGGACTTATAAATTTGTCTTTTTTTCTAACTTTTCTTTCGGGTACTATTATTTATTATTTTTCCAAATATAAGGAAACAAAGCTGTTAGTTTTTAATTACAGCTTAATGTTTTTAGATTCTATAATAAAAGTATTTTATTTTATTGCTCTTTTTAATATTAGCAAACTCCGCGTTTATGATGTTCTCTATATTATAGTTACTTTATTATACATTTTTATACCCTATTATTTCATAACCAAGGAATTAAATCCTAAGATTATTGATAATGACAATCAAATAACAGAAAACAATCTTGACAACTCTTCAAATTCTAAGCGTTTTATAAATTTACTTATTGATTCTTTCGTTATAATTGTTATTGTTTTTGGATTTATCAGTTATGCGGAAAGAAATCAAGAATCAGCTTCTGTTTTCACTTATTTTAGAATAGTATTTGGAGATAAATTTGCTGCTATAGCATTCTTTTGCACCATTAAATTTATTTATTACTTAGTATTTGAATCTATATTTAAAACTACGCCTGCTAAAGCCATAACAGCATGCAATGTGATAGATGAAGAAGGGAATTCTCCTGATTTTTTAATGATTTTAAAACGAACATTATTAAGATTTGTTCCGTTTGAAAGTTTCTCTTTTTTAATGGGGAAAAATCTGCATGACGACTATTCAGATACATATGTTGTCAATAAAAAAATAGATCGTAAAATTGAAGATCGATATACACTATTTTTAGCAGTTGCATTTGGTATACTCATCGTTACTTATTTTTTTATGTCTAGCAGATATCCATACTAGTTCATAAAAACAAACAAGTAAGATTGATTTTTAATTTATAGAATCACTAAATCTTTATTACATTCATTTTCACGTTCGACAAATAAATTATATTTTTGTTTAAAATACATTCTCATGTTAAAAGTAGGAGTTTTAGGTGCTGGTCATCTTGGTAAAATACATTTACGCTTATTACAACAATCTGACAAATACGAATTAGTTGGATTTTACGACGAAAATCAAGAAAATGCCGAAAGAATCTCAAAAGAATTTGGCTATAAAAATTTCAGTACAATTGCAAAACTTATACATGCTGTCGATGTAATCGACATTGTAACTCCAACACTTTCTCACTACAAATGTGCAAAAGTGGCAATTAAATCAGGAAAACATATCTTTATTGAAAAGCCAATTGCCAATACCGTTGAAGAAGCCGAAGAAATTATGGCTTTAGCAAAAGAATACAACGTAAAAGGACAAGTTGGTCATGTTGAGCGTTTTAACCCAGCTTTTATCGCTACAAAAAACATGATCGAAAACCCAATGTTTATTGAAACACATCGTTTAGCCGAATTTAATCCGCGTGGTACAGACGTTCCTGTAGTTCTGGATTTAATGATTCATGATATTGATGCTATTTTAAGTGTTGTAAAATCAAAAGTGAAAAATATTAATGCAAGCGGCGTTTCGGTTATCAGCGAAACTCCTGATATTGCCAATGCCCGAATCGAATTTGAAAATGGCTGCGTTGCCAATTTAACTGCCAGTAGAATTTCTTTAAAGAATATGCGTAAATCACGTTTCTTTCAAAAAGACGCTTACATTTCAGTTGACTTTTTAGAGAAAAAATGTGAAGTCGTTCGTATGAAAGATGCACCGGAAGTTCCTGGAGATTTTGATATGATCCTGCAAAATGCCGAAGGTGTTAAAAAACAAATCTATTTTACAAATCCAGATGTAGAGCAAAACAACGCAATTCTTGACGAATTAGAATCTTTTGCAAATGCTATAAACACAGATACAACTCCGGTTGTAACGCTTGAACAGGCAACAGATGCATTGCGTGTTGCTTATCAAATTATTGATTGTTTCGATAAATAATATAAAAATATAACTCATTATTTTTAAGGTTTAAAGCTGGCAGAAAAGCCACTTTAAACCTTAACTTTTAAAATTTAAATACCAAAAACAAAATGAAAACTATAGCTGTAATTGGTGCAGGAACAATGGGTAACGGAATTGCTCATACATTTGCACAAAGCGGATTTACTGTAAAATTAATCGACGTTTCTGAAAAATCATTAGATAAAGGAATGGCAACTATTGCGGCTAATTTAGACCGTATGCTTGCAAAAGGAACAATTACGCAGGAAGATGTTGCTAAAACAATCACTAATATTATTACTTATACCGATATTAAAGACGGCGTTGTTGGTGCTGATTTAGTTGTAGAAGCTGCAACTGAAAACGTAGAATTAAAACTAAATATTTTCAAGCAGTTAAACGAAGCTTGTTCTCACAATACCATTTTAGCAACCAATACTTCTTCAATTTCAATTACACAAATTGGTTCTGTTGTTGCACATCCTGAACGTGTTATCGGAATGCACTTTATGAATCCGGTGCCAATTATGAAATTAGTTGAAATCATTCGTGGTTACAACACAAGCGATGAAGTAACTAAAATCATCATGGATTTATCTGAGAAATTAGGTAAAGTTCCTGTTGAAGTAAACGATTATCCTGGTTTCGTAGCAAACAGAATTTTAATGCCAATGCTAAACGAAGCAATCGAAACGTTATATAATAAAGTTGCCGGAGTTTACGAAATTGATACCGTAATGAAATTAGGAATGGGACATCCAATGGGACCATTACAATTAGCAGATTTTATTGGTCTTGATGTTTGTCTTGCAATTTTAAATGTAATGTACGACGGATTCAAAAATCCTAAATATGCTCCTTGCCCACTTTTAGTAAATATGGTAAGAGCCGGAAAATTGGGTGTGAAATCTGGCGAAGGTTTTTACGATTACAGCGAAAGTAAAAAAGCAGAGAAAATCTCGAAGCAGTTTGTATAGACTTAAAATAGCTGTATGAAAAGAGTATTTTCTTTAGTCATTTTGATTGTTTTTAGCTTAATTGCTCTTTATTGGTACAAACCAATGATTATTAAATATTTCTTTGGAACAACCCGAATCTTAAAACAAGAGAATAACTATCAATTAGATATTAACAACAAGAAATACGAAAATTGTGTCTTTAAAAGTACTCAAAGTTTTGACAAAGAAAGAAAACACAATTTTTTAATTCTATATTTAAGGGACTTAAACCTAAAAGCAAATTTTGAAGTAATAGTTGTTAATCTTGATGATAAAATAGTAGGTTATTTTTGTGGTTCTGTTAACTGCTATGATAAGATTTTTGGAAATCTGTATCAAAGTGATATGGGGTCTTTTTACACATATTTAGAAAATGAGGCAAAAGGACCTGGATTTGATTCTAAATTAAAAATGGAAGATAAAAAGATAGATTTTTACATTTCGTCAGAAAGAAATGAAAGATTACATATTCAGCTTTCAAAAAAATAAATTAAAATGTCAATAACATCGAATTTAAATACAATTAAAGAAACTTTACCTGAACATGTAACTCTGGTTGCCGTTTCAAAAACAAAACCTGTTTCAGACTTAATGCAAGCCTACGAAGCCGGTCAGCATATTTTTGGAGAAAATAAAATTCAGGAAATGACTGAGAAATGGGAACAAATGCCAAAAGATATTCAATGGCATATGATTGGTCATGTTCAGTCGAATAAAGTCAAATTTATGGCACCATTTGTGAGTTTGATTCACGGTGTTGACAGTTTGAAATTATTACAGGAAATAAACAAACAAGCTTTAAAAAATAACAGAACAATAGATTGTCTTCTTCAAATATATATTGCCGAAGAAGAATCTAAATTTGGTTTAGACGAAAACGAATTAAATGAACTTTTAACTTCTGTGGAGTTTAAAGAGTTAAAAAATATTCGTATCTTAGGTTTAATGGGAATGGCAACCTTTACAGAAGATAAAAATCAAATAAAAAAAGAATTCACCCATTTAAAATCGATTTTTGATTCTATTCAAACACTGCAAACTGAAAACTGCAAACTGAATACTATCTCTATGGGAATGTCCGGAGATTATCAACTTGCAATAGAATGCGGCAGCACAATGGTTCGCATTGGAAGCAGCATTTTTGGAGGTCGTTAACTCTCAAAAATCACCTATCGTAAGACGCACTGCGGTGCGCCTCTACAAAAAAACTGAATACTAAAAACTGAGACTGAACACTTAATTTGTACGCAATACTAGACATAGAAACCACTGGAGGACAGTTTAATGAAGAAGGAATTACTGAAATTGCCATCTATAAATTTGATGGACATGAAGTAATTGACCAGTTCATAAGCCTTGTAAATCCTGAAATCCCGATTCAGCCTTTCGTAGTAAAACTGACCGGAATCAACAATGCTATGTTACGTTCTGCTCCAAAGTTTTACGAAGTTGCTAAACGCATTATCGAAATAACTACCGACTGCGTTATTGTCGCACACAACGCATCTTTTGACTACCGAATTTTACGAACAGAATTCAGACGTTTAGGCTACGATTTTGAAGCCAGAACGCTTTGCACAGTTGAATTAGCCAAAAAATTAATTCCAGAACAGCCATCGTACAGTTTAGGAAAACTAGTGCGTGCCCTCGGAATTCCAATGGCCGACAGACATCGCGCCAGCGGAGACGCCATGGCAACCACAAAGCTTTTCAAAATGCTGCTTGAAAAAGATGTCGAAAAAACAATTGTAAAAGACTTTATAAAACTTGAAATCGAAAAAGGAATTGCGCCAAAATTCCTGGATCTTTTAAGCCAAATGCCAGCTAAAACCGGCGTGTATTATATTTATAATGAAAGTGGAACCCTAATATACATTGGCAAAAGCCAAAATATTAAAAAGAGAATTAATCAGCATTTTACCGGAATCACAACAAAAAGTAAAAAAATACAAACCGAAGTTTTTACCATAACCTATGATGAAACCGGAAGTGAATTAATTGCTCTTTTAAAAGAAAGCCAGGAAGTAAAAATTAACCGTCCAAGATACAACCGCTCGCAAAAAAAATCATTTTTCCCATTTGCCTTATATGCAGAAAAAGATTCAAATGGTTATATAAACTTAAAACTTGAAAAAGCTGACGGACGTAAAAAAGAAATTACATCTTATGCTTCTTTACAGGAAGGTAAAAACGCACTTTTTAAATTCACTGCAAAATACCATTTGTGTCAAAAGTTAACCGGATTATACCAAAGTAAAAAAGAGTGTTTTCAATATAAAATAAAAGAATGCGACGGAGCATGTATTGGCGAAGTCACTCCGGAAATTTATAATTTGAGAGTACAGCAGTTTATCTCTGAAAACAGTTTCGAAAACAAAAGCATGATTTTAATTGACAGAGGCCGAAATGTAAACGAAAGAAGCGCTATTTTAATCGAAAACGGAACCTATCAGGGTTATGCTTATTATGATCTTAACTATCAGATTAACAATATTGAAATCCTAAAAAATATCCTAATTCCAATGCCTCATAATCGCGATGTAAAAAACATAATCCAAAATTACATCCGTAAGAGCAAATCCCTTAAAATACTCCATTTTTAACAAAACAAAACTTTCATTATCTTCGTAGATATGAAAAATAGAAAATCAAAATACGAAACCTTTAGAGAAAAAATCAAAATTATCCTGTATGGCACAAACACCATTTTAGGACGAATGTTTGATTTAGTTCTTTTAGGTTTGATTTTATTGAGCGTTTTATTAATTATGCTCGATACAGTTGAAGGAATCAGTCAAAAGTATCATGAACAACTGCTTATTTGCGAATGGGCGATTACTGTCTTTTTTACAATTGAGTATATTCTAAGAATTATCTCGATACAAAAACCAATTAAATACATTTTTAGTTTTTACGGAATCATCGATCTACTTGCCGTATTGCCAATGTATTTATCCATATTTTTTCCCGGTGCAAGCATTTTATCAATTGTCAGGGCATTACGTTTTTTCAGATTATTCAAAATACTACATATCCCGCAAATTTCACATCAATCTGCACAGCTTAAGGACGCTATAGAAGCCAGTAAAGAGAAAATTCTAGTATTCATTTATTTCGTTCTTATCAGTACCGTAATTATCGGTTCGGTTATGTATTTAGTCGAAGGCAAAGAATCAGGGTTTACCAGTATTCCCATGGGAATTTACTGGACAATAGTAACCTTAACAACAGTGGGATACGGCGATATTTCACCTCAATCACCTCTAGGACAATTTATTGCAGCATTAGTTATGATTTTAGGTTATGGAATTATTGCTGTTCCAACCGGAATTGTAACAGCAGAATTTGCAAAAAATACTTTAAAAAACAACACAGTAAGCGGTAAAAAAACATGCAGAAAATGTCAATCGCAATTACATTTTGACAACGCTAAATACTGCTACGAATGCGGAACCCAATTGCCAAATAATTAATTTATGGAGCTAATCCATCTGTACATTACAACTCCTCCTTATCTTTGTTGTTTTTTTAAGGCATAAAAGGAGCTTCCGCCGGTCGCTCTTTTACACCAAAAAAAACGAACAAATATAAGTCCGGGGTTTCCATTTCCATCTGGGCTAAAAAATATGAAATACCTAATAACCATTGTCGGACCAACTGCTATAGGCAAAACAGCCTTAAGTATTGCTTTGGCACAACATTTTAAATGCGAAATCGTTTCTTGCGACAGCCGTCAGTTTTTTAAAGAAATGACCATTGGAACCGCAGTTCCCAATCAAAACGAACTTAATTCAGCCCAACATCATTTCATTCAAAATAAATCCATTTTCGAAAATTACACCGTTGGCGATTACGAAAAAGAAGCTTTAGCCAAAATCGAAGAACTATTTCAAACCAATGACTTTGTAATTCTTATTGGCGGTTCAGGATTATATGTTGATGCTATTTTAAAAGGCTTCGACGAATTCCCGGAAATTGATCCAGAAGTCCGTTCCCAAGTAAATTCAAATTACGAAAAACTCGGAATTGAATATCTTCAGGAACAATTAAAAAACCTGGATCCAGAATATTATCAAAAAATAACTCTAGAAAATCCACAAACACTGCAAAACCCACAGCGAATGATGCGTTTTGTAGAAGTCTGCATTGGAGCACAAAAACCGTATTCATCATTTCTAAATCAAAAGAAAAACAATAGAAACTTCACTCCTATTTTAATAGGTTTAGACGCTGACAGAGAAATCATTTACAACCGAATCAACCAGCGAGTTGACATTATGATGAACGAAGGTTTATTAGAAGAAGCAAAAACCTTGTATCCTAATAAAGCGTTAAATGCACTTCAAACCGTTGGTTATAGAGAATTATTTAGTTATTTTGACGAAGAATTCACTTTGCCATTTGCCATTGAAGAAATCAAAAAAAACACCCGAAGATTCTCCAAAAGACAATTAACGTGGTTCAAGAGAAATGAAAACACAAAATGGTTTGATTATGCAGCAGATAGAAAAGAAATTATAGATTACATAGAAAATATAATAAAATGAAATTTTTAAAACTAATAGGAGATATTTTCTTTGTTTTCTGCACAGTTGTTTTAACTACAGCATTTTATACAACACTTAAGAAAAAAATTGAAAAACCAAATTTTAAAAATTTAGATACTACAGGATTTATATTTTTTGGAATAATCGTATTAAGCCTTATTTTTATAAGCTTTAAAATAGTATCAGCATATTTCAAAAAATCCAAAATATAAAATCTATTCTCTTTCATCTTTCTTCTATTCTCTAATAGAAAAAATCTAAACTCAACAATCTAAAATCTAAAATCAAAAAATGCCAATATCTCCAAATTTCACATCAGTTTTAAGTAAAGACTGGGAAATCAATTTCACACAATGCACACCAACAGGTTTCTTAAAATATACCGATTTGTGTAATATTTTACAATTAACCGCCGCAGCACATTCAGAAATTGGAGGAATTAGTTTTTATGATATGCAGGAATTTCACCAAGCCTGGGTTTTAAGCCGAATGCGCGTTGAAGTTCATGCCTTACCAAAATGGCAGGATGTTGTAACCGTAAAAACATGGATTAACAGTCTGGAAAATTCACGTTCTGTTCGTGCATTAGAAATGTACGTAAACGGGAAAAAAATCGTAGGCTGCGAAACCTATTGGGCAGTTTTCAATACACAAGCGCGTCGTCCTGAAGCTTTAGCACTTCCATACGAGCATTTCGAATTATTCCCAGAAAAAAGAGCAACAGAAGAAGGCTTCTCAAAAATAAACATCAATCACGAAAAAGAAGCTGTTTTTGAAAAAACAGTTTATTTATCTGATTTAGACATTGTAAATCATGTAAATAATGTGAAATATCTGGAATGGTGTTTAGATCACGTTGATCCAAAAAGAATTATGAAACAAGAAATTAAAAGCTTCGAAATGAATTTCATGAAAGAGCTTTCGCTAAAAGATAATGTTGTAATTCACGAAAGCGAAGACGATAATCATACAACAGCGACATTCAGCATTACAAAAGGTGAAAAAACTTGCTTTGCTTTGGAGCTGCATTGGAAATAAATAGAAGTTCGGAAATTTTAAACACCCTACTTTATCACAATATTGTCATTTCGACGAAGGAGAAATCTCCGCAAGAAACTCTACAAAGATTGGCAAATTATCTATGCGGAGCTACTTGCGAAGATTTCTCCTTCGTCGAAATGACAAACTTTGAGTATTTAACTAAAAAAAACGATGCAATTTTGCATCGTTTTTTATTTCAATCAAAATCACTTTGATTTCTTTTTAGAATCTTTTTTAGATTTCTTTTTTTTCTTTAGCAAATCGATTTTACCTTCAATTCTTTTCTCCACTTCACTAATATTGCATTCATAAGCAAATTGTAAAGAATGAAGTTTAGCATTTTTAATTTCTTTTAAAGCTTTCTTAAACTCATGCTGTGCTTCAAAAAGAATCGCTTTTTTAACGTAAATATCAGATTTATTGATTCCTTTTATCGTTAAAGCAAAATCAATTAATTTTTGTGCTTCCTCATAATCTTCGTTTAAAATTAAAGTCTGCAAATAATACGGATAAACTTCAAGCGCATGAATATTAATTGCTAAAGCTTCTTGAAAATAGGTTTTAGCTTCTTCATAATTCATTAATTGTTCAGCCTGAATTCTTCCGTATAAACACAAAACCATTGTATTTTTTGAATCATAAGAAAAAGCATAATCTAAAGATTCAATCGTTTCTTCAAGCGAATACGGATAATTATCCAAAGCCTGAAAAAGGTATTTATCAATTGTTTTCATTTCTTAAATCGTTTTTTAATTTCTGACGAGTTCCCTTGTAATTTTTCTCTACTTTATTCTTTTTAAAATCACTTCCAGTAAAAACCCTCACAGGATTTCCACGCTCAATATTGAGTTGGTTTTCCCATTGTTTGCCCACATGATTTTTAAGCTGAACCAGTTTCTCGTCTTCTAGTTTTTTTAATAATCTTTCTGTTGCCAGTTTTTTGTTTTGGTGCTGCGAACGGCTATCCATAGAAACTACTGCAATTCCTGTTGGAATATGCGTTGCCCGAATTGCCGAACTCACCTTGTTTACGTGCTGACCGCCAGCTCCCGAACTTCTCATTGCCTGATATTGAATATCATTTTCTGAAACTGAATCATTTTTCTGCGGTTCGATTTCAAAAATGCCAACAAACCAGTTCTTGCGTTTGTGCATTTTCCTAAACTGACTCTGACCAATCCACTGAATTGTTCCAATCCAAGATTTTACAAATTGGTCTGCATTTTTTCCTTTAATCGAAATTGAAGCTGTTTCAACCGTTCCGTTTTCTTCTCCAACTTCTCGTTGAAGCAGCACAACATCTAATTGTTGATCTTGCGCTTCTTCCAACACTTTTTTAAGCACTTGGGCCACGACCCAAGTGCATTCTGCAGGTCCGCGACCCGCTGTTATTTGAATTATTCTTTCCATTTTTCTAATATTTTAAGAAGCTTTGCTCTATTTTTCGCTTCTTTTATAAATTTTGGAAGTCTTGAAACCATTGTTCCATTACCACTACCATTATTATTTCTTTCTCTTAAACCAGCTTTAATGTATCTTTCTAAATACGTCATATGTTCCTGATTGTAAACCCAAAAAACCTTTCCTTTGATTTCCTTTTGAAACCAAAGAGGTAAATCATGCCAGTCGTCTCTTATTAAACCATCATTTTTAGGTTCTTCCCTAACTTCATAAATGGTCGGCTTTATTTCTTCCTGAAAACTACAATGCGGGCATTTAACCTGATACATTTCTGGTCTTTCTTTAAAAATCTGAGATTCATAATCGAATTTTTCAAAACAATAACTGCAATAGTGTCTCCCATATGCTTTGTACTGATAAATGGGTTCATCAATCTTATAAAAACAAGTTTTACACTCAAAAGACATTTTGGTACAATTTCCACATTTACAATCTCTAGCTACTTGTTTCAAGACTGCTTTAGATTCACATTTTGGACATTTAACTATTATCTCGTTATAAAAATTACCCAACCATTTATTTTCATCTTGAAATCTTTCCATAATTTTACTTTTTTAACGATCCATTCTAACAATCTTCGGCGTAAAAGTTCCTAAGACTTCGACCAAATCGGTTTGGTTTGCCATTACTTTTGTAATGTCTTTGTATGCCATTGGAGCTTCATCAATATTTCCACCAATCAAGGTTACATCATTGGCTTTCAAAACCTTTTTGATTTCGCTTTGTGTAAAAGTACTTTTGCATTTTGCTCTCGAAAACAGACGTCCGGCACCATGCGAAGCAGAATTTAAACTCTCCACATTTCCTTTCCCTTTTACAATGTAACCCGGAGCAGTCATTGAACCGGGAATAATTCCCAATTGACCTTCTCCAGCAGGAGTTGCTCCTTTTCGGTGCACAATACATTCCTGACCGTTTACCATTTCTTTCCATGCAAAATTGTGATGGTTTTCAATTGTTACCACTACTCTTTTCCCAATCGCTTTGGCAATTCGTCTGTGAATATCATCGTGACAGGCTTTTGCATATTCTCCGGCTAAATTCATTGCCAGCCAATATTCCTGACCATCGTGTGTATTCAAATCCAGCCAAGCTAAATGCTGTACATTTTTTGGTAACGGACATTGTTTTGTTGCCAAATAGGTATAATGTTTTGCAATATTTGCACCCAAACCACGAGAACCACTATGTGAAAGAACTGCGAAATATTCGCCTTTTTCAAGCTTCCATTCATTCTCCGGATTATCAATTTTAGCAATTCCGAATTCTACAAAATGGTTTCCTCCGCCTGAACTTCCTAATTGTTTATAGGCTTTTGGCAAAAGATTCTTTAGTAACGGAATATCCTGAAATTCACTTTTATGAAAAACTTCATGATCTACTCTTGAAACATGTGTTTCATTCATTCCGAATTTTGTATTGTCTTTTAAAATTGCTTCTAACTGATGTTCTTTTCCTTTGAAATGCGACGCTGGCAAATCAAAAATTGAAAGGCTCATTCGACATCCAATATCAACTCCAACTCCGTATGGAATCACAGCATTATCTGTTGCTAAAACTCCGCCTATTGGCAATCCATATCCTGAATGTGCATCCGGCATTAAAGCTCCGGCTACTGAAATTGGCAGTTTCAACGAATCATACAATTGAAATTTTGCCTGCTGGTCAATTTCATTTTCACCAAAAATAGTAAAAGGAGCTCTTGTTGCTTTAAGCTGATGCATTCTTACCTGAACCGGTTTTATCAAACCTTCTGCAACTTTTCCCCAGGCTCCGTGACCTTCAAATTTTTCAGGATTCAGCAGAACGTCTTTTGCCTCTGTTAGAATAGATTCCTTTTTTTCTCTTTTTCTATATCTGTTTATCTGCCCTAAGGCGATGTTTATTGAATTGTTCTTTGGAAAACCCAATTTAATCAGGTCTTTTCCAGTTAATTTATTTCCCATAAATTTTTTATAATTATGTTGATGCATAATCAAATCAGATTGAAGCCAATCAAGGATTCAAAATGAAATAAGCATGCGGATTTTTTATCCTTTCGGATAGTTTGTAAAATATTCTTCGGGAAAATTTTGAAGTGTCTAGAATAAAAAAAGCCCGAAACTAAATGTCTTCGGGCTTTTTTATATATCTAAAAATGTATTTCTAAGATTGAAATAAGCCACGAAGAAGTGCTGCACCAAATCCGTTTGGTGTGAAGCTTTGTGATGTCAATGTAAGTACAAACATTTTTCTTCGTTTTTAAAGGGTTATTATTTTTTTCGTCTGCAAATATTCAGAATTGTTTTTTGATTTTCCAAATTTATTTTTCAGAAAAGTCGTATGAAAAATATTTCCGGCATTAAATTCCTCACCAAACAAGAAGTTATTGTTTTGAAAATGAGGACAGTATATCCTGTGGAAATAAAATTAAAAATTCTAGTATTTTATGCCTTTTTTGTCATTTCGACTGAAAGAAGAAATCGCACATATATATCGACAAAGATTGGCGATTCTCTTTGCGTAGACGCACTGCTGTGCGTCTCTACGATATACATTATTTATAAATCAATCAGAATTTTAAAATGTAGAGATGCACTGCAGTGCATCTAACAAAAGATTGTTGACATTTAATTCCTTTCTAAACATAAAAAAAGCCCTGATTTCTCAGAGCTTTTATATTGTTTTTAGGTGAATTCGTTATTCAGAAACTTTGCTTTTCACAACTAATCTGAAACCTTCTCCGTGAATGTTAAGAATCTCAACATCTTCATCAGATTTAAGGTATTTTCTAAGTTTAGCGATGTAAACATCCATACTTCTTGAAGTAAAGTAGTTGTCATCTCTCCAGATTTTAGTCAAAGCTAATTCTCTTGGCATTAAGTCATTTTCATGAAGAATTAACATTTTAAGCAATTCATTCTCTTTTGGAGACAATTTGATTGGCTCTTCATCCTGGAAAGTCAAGAATCTAAGTTTTGAGTTTAAGTGGAATTTACCAATATTAAATTCAAATTGTACTTGTTCTGCTTTTGTATCAGCTGATTTTCTTTGAATAATCGCTTTGATTTTCATCAATAAAACTTCTGAATCAAAAGGTTTATTTAAATAATCGTCAGCACCAGCTTTGTATCCTTTTAACACATCTTCTTTCATAGATTTTGCTGTCAAGAAGATAATTGGCACTTCGCTGTTCTTTTCTCTAATTTCTTTTGCTAAAGTATACCCATCTTTATAAGGCATCATTACATCAAGAATACATAAATCGTAAACGTCTTTCTTGAATTTCTCGAAACCTTCCATACCGTTTTTAGCTAAAGTAACTTCAAAGTCATTTAACATTAGATAATCTTTAAGAACCGCCCCAAAATTTAGGTCATCTTCTACTAAAAGTATTCTTTTGTTAGTATTTTCCATATTTTAATTTATTAATGGTATTTTTATAATAAAGGTGCTACCTTTTCCTTTTTCGCTTTCAACATATACTTGACCATTATGGTCCTCTACAATTCTTTTTACGTACGCCAGACCTAAGCCGTGCCCTTTTACATTATGAAGGTCTCCAGTATGTTCTCTATAGAACTTCTCAAACACTCGTTTTTGAGCTATCTTACTCATTCCCAAACCATGATCTCTTACTTTTATCAAAATCATGTCTTTTACATTTTCTGTAAAAATTTCAATTTCAGGAGTATCAGGTGAATATTTTATGGCATTCTCTAAAATATTAACCAGAACGTTTGTAAAATGAACTTCATTGATCAAACAAGTCGTTCTTGCTGCGTTATAATGTTTTACTACTGTACCTTTTCTATCTTCTAAAATCAAATTTACATGCTCAATTGCATCGTCAATTACATCAGTTACAACAGTTGGTTCTTTAGTGATATCAAGTTCACGTTTTTCTAGTTTAGAAATACGTAAAACGTTTTCAACCTGGGCATGCATTCTTTTATTTTCATCCCTAATCATTTGAAGATATCTGTAGACTTTGTCTTTATCTTCAATAATTTTAGGATTTCTAATCGCATCAAGTGCTAAATTTATTGTCGCAATTGGAGTTTTAAACTCGTGCGTCATATTATTTATAAAATCTGTTTTGATTTCAGAAATATGTTTCTGACGCAACAATTGATTTAAGGCACTTGTGTATGCAACTATTATAATTAATGTAAAAACTATTGATAAAATAGTAATGCTTAATAATTCTGATAGTAAAAATTTCTTTTTATGAGGAAATGTAACTGACAATTCATATCTGCTATTTCCTTCGTTATCAGTATATATCGGAATATTATAAGTTGCCTCTTTATCATAGTGAAATCCATCCGATTTAATTTTGGTTGGAACACCACTGCTATAAATTCCAAATTCAAATTTGGTTTTAACTCCGTATTCTTGTAATTCTTTCTTTAAAAGCTTAGAAAGTTTATCTTTAGTAATTCTACCTTCAATTGGAGTTAAGGACGCAATATCTTTATACTGAATTTGCTGCTGAACTTTATTTAAAATATCTAAACTTCCTGATTTTTCAATTGTAAGGTCCGGTATTATGCTTTGACCTAAATTGTTATTATCAATTCCGTTATTGTTATTATAAACTTCGGTTACTCTTTTAGAGCTGAAATTCTTAAATCGCTCACTGCTGAATTTTTTATTAAAAAACGATCCGCTTATATCGTAATCTTCAGAAGTCAGTGTATTAGAATAAACAATTGTTTTATTTGTTTTTGCATTTCTTTGTACATAAAACACCTGAAGTAAGTCCTCTTTTTTGGGAATTTTACCTGTGCTGTCTTTTATGCGGTTATATTTATCGTAAAAACTGTATTCTTCTTGCTGTTCAAGCTTGTCTGCTACATTTCCGATAACTTGGGTAACGTGGTATTTAAACTGCTCTTCGTTATTTTTAAATGAAGAGTTAAACCAAAATACCTGCACTAGAATTATCCCTATCAAGGACAAACTCATCAGTAAAACAAGTATTCTAAAAAATAATTTATTCATCGAAACAAAATTAATATTTTAACAATATACTAAATAATACATTAACCAAATATTAACATTTAAGACTGTTTTTGTTTTATTTTCAAAATTTTAAGAATTTCAACTACTTCTTCTTTAGCAATTTTAAGATTACTGTTATTAATTACAAAATTGCTTAAAGAAATTCGTTTTTTATCATCCCACTGCATTTTCATTCTGCTTAAAACGTGTTCGCGTGTTGTATTATCACGCTTCATCACTCTTTCAATTCTTACTTCTTCTGGAGCAGTAACTGTAACTATATAATCAAATTCTTTGTATTTTCCGCTTTCAAATAAAATGGCAGCTTCGTAAACTACAAATGCTTCATTTTTATTTTGAGACAGCCAATGTTGAAAATCCTTTTTTACTGCAGGATGTACAATCGAATTTAAAACTGTTAATTTATCTGCATCATTAAAAACAATATCAGCTAATTTTGCCCGGTTTAAAACATTATTTTCAAAGAGCGATTCTCCAAAAGCATTTTTTATTGCAGTAATAATTTCTGCTGACTGCATTATCTTTTTAGCTTCATCATCTGCGATGTAAACAGGAATTCCCATTTCCTTAAAAAAAGCAGTGATTGTTGTTTTACCGCTTCCTATTCCGCCGGTCAAGCCGATAATTTTTGTCATATTATATCTTAAAAAACATACGAGGAAAAGCTTCTTGTGGTTTCTTCTTTAATAAAATAACTTTTACAAAAGATTCCAAAAATCCTGTTCCGTAACCGTAAAATTGTTTCCAAACAGCAATAACCGATAAATACCCAATTTTGATACTTTTATTTTGAATACTTGCTGTAAGAAAAATAATAACGAAATATACAAAATATAATTGTAATAAAATATCAATATTGAAAATTAATAGTAAAAAAGCTATCAATAAACCTACGATAAATACGGTTGGAAAGAAGAAAGTAAGCTTATTATGTTCTGGATACCAACTGTTTAATATTGGTCTTGCTATGCCGAATTTTTTTACCTGAATGGAGAATTTTTCCCAGTCAATTCTACGTTTGTGATACACAAAAGCCTCAGAAAACAGTCTGGTTTCAAATCCTAAGTTCCATAAACGGATCGATAAGTCGGGATCTTCGCCGGGATGAATGTTTCCAAAGCCTTTTGACGCTTCAAAAGCTTTCTTGGAAATTCCCATATTAAAGCTTCTTGGCTGAAACTTATTAATTTTTTCAGAACCGCCGCGAATCCCCCCTGTAGTAAGAAAAGAGGTCATGGCAAAATTGATTGCTTTTTGAATGTTCGAAAAGCTTTTCAAGGCTTTATCCGGCCCGCCAAAACAGTCCACATATTTTTCATCTAAAGCTTTACGAACTTCCGTTAAATAATTAGGCGGAATGATACAATCTGAATCAAAAATGATAAAATAATCCCCTCTCGCCTTTTGCATTCCAAAATTTCTGGAATCACCGGGGCCAGAATTTGGTTTAAAATAATATGAGATATTCAATTTCCCATCATAGTTCATTACAACATCTTTACAAGGAATCGATGATCCGTCTTCAACCAGAACAATTTCAAAAGGTTCGTTGTAATCAGATTTTGTAAGACTTTCTAAAAGTTCATCAACTTCGTCCGGACGATTATACACGGGTATAATTAAAGAAAAAATCATAGCGGGAATGCGGTTTTAAGTGGAATATTTTAAAAATTTAAAATTTCAGCAAAGATAGGTTATATTCATAAAAAAACCACCAACTTTTGGTTGATGGTTTTTACTGTAAGATTTATGTTTTTATTTGATACTGTCAATATTAACTACTTCATTAGCTTCTGCTTTGTAGTCAACTCCGTCAAATTCAAATCCAAATAAGTTTAAGAAATCATTTCTGTAACCTGCTAAGTCTCCAATAGCCGGTAACGTTTCTGTTGTCGCTTCTTTCCAAAGTTCAGCCACTTTTGCCTGAACATCGTCACGCATTTCCCAGTCGTCAATTCTAATTCTTCCTTTTTCATCAACAGGAACTTCAGAACCGTTATATAATCTATCCTGGAATAAACGCTGAATCTGCTCGATACATCCTTCGTGAATACCTTCTTCTTTCATGATTTTATACAAAAGAGAAATATATAAAGGAATAACCGGAATTGCAGAACTAGCCTGTGTAACTAATGCTTTGTTTACAGAAACATAAGCTTTTCCACCAATAGATTTTAAGTTATCTGTGATAGTAAATGCTGTAGCTTCTAAATGGTCTTTTGCACGACCAATTGTTCCTTTACGGTAAACTGCTTCTGTTAATGCTGGCCCAATATAAGAATAAGCAACTGTTGCAGCACCTTCTGCCAATAAATTTTCATTTTTTAAAGCATCGATCCACATTGCCCAGTCTTCACCTCCCATTACAGCAACTGTGTTTTCAATATCTTCCTCATTTGCAGGAGCGATTGAAACCTCAGTTACATTTCCTGTATGAAAGTCAACTGTTTTGTTTGTAAATGTCTGTCCGATTGGTTTTAAAACTGAACGGTGTGTAACTCCTGTATTAGGATTTGTACGCACTGGAGAAGCTAAACTGTAAATTACAAGATCTACTTGTCCTAAATCAGCTTTTATTAAATCTAATGTTTCTCTTTTTATTTCATTTGAAAAAGCATCTCCGTTGATACTTTTTGCATATAGACCTGCTTTATGAGCTTCAGCTTCAAAAGCTGCAGAATTATACCATCCTGGTGAAGCTGTTTTTCCTTCAACTGGCGGTTTTTCGAAAAATACTCCAATTGTAGCAGCATCAGATCCAAAAGCACTTGTGATTCTTGAAGCTAATCCGAAACCTGTTGAAGCACCAATAACTAATACTTTTTTTGCTCCGGCAATTGCACCTTTTGATTTGATATATTCAATTTGATTTTTAACGTTTTGCTCAGCTCCCTTTGGGTGGGCAGTCAAACAAATAAATCCTCTCATTCTAGGTTCTATAATCATACTCTTTTTATTTACTCATAAATTAATCATTATCAAGATAAATGACAACTTATGCCTGTTTTGTTTAATTATTTTTCGATGACAAATATAAAGTATTTCTTTAGTTCAACAAGGCTTTGGCGTGATTTAAAGCCGAATCTGAAACGACTGCTCCTGATAACATTTGAGCAATTTCTATAACTCTTTCGTCCTGAGACAGTAACTTTAATTCTGACTGTGTATGATCACCTACTGTTGCTTTAGAAACTTTAAAGTGCGAATCGCCTTTTGCTGCAATCTGCGGTAAATGCGTAATCGCAAAAATCTGCATTTTGGCACTCATTTCTTTCATAATCTCACCCATTCTAATGGCAATTTCTCCCGAAACTCCGGTGTCAATTTCATCAAAAATTAAGGTTGGTAATTTTGAATACTGCGCTAAAATTGCTTTTACTGCCAGCATAATACGTGACATTTCTCCGCCTGAAGCCACTTTTTTCAATAAACCAAAATCAGTTCCTTTATTGGCAGAAAACAAGAACTGTAATTCATCTTTTCCGTTTTGGAAATAGGTTTCTGATGGTAAAAGTTCCATATTAAAACGAACATTTGGCATTCCTAATGTTTCTAAAATCGAGATTAACTGATTTGATAAAACCGGAATTGCATTTATTCTGTTTTGATGAATTGTTGCTGCAAAAGCATCTAATTCTGCTGCTTTTTCTTCGATTGATTTAGATAAGTTTTCGATTTCTTCCTCAATATTATCTAATTCTAAAAGTGTATTTCCTAAATCGGCCTGAATTTGAAGTAATTCGTCTACAGAATTAACGTGATGTTTCTTTTGCAAATTAAAAATTAACTGCAGTTTTTGACTTACTAATTCTAATTGCTCCGGATCGTTTAATAATTTTTCTGAAGCGTTTTGCAATTCTTTTGAAACATCATCAAATTCAATTGAAATACTGGTGATTCGTTCAAAAAAGTTTTGATATTCAGCTGAAAAAGGCGCAATCTTTTGGAGTGCGTTTTTAATTTCATTAAGATTATGAAATACACCAAATTGCTCTTCGTTAGCAATTACAAGCGATTTATCAATTGACTCTTTTATAATTTCGACGTTATTCAGTTTTTCAAAATCAGCTTCTAATTCTGCCTGTTCTCCAGATTTTAATTTAGCCGAAACCAATTCATTTAATAAAAAAGTATTGTATTCCTGCTCTTTTCCTGAATCGCTTTGCTTTTTTAGTAAAGCGTTTAATTTTGATTTCTCTGATTTATAAACTTTTAATAGATTTTGATACGTTAGAATGGTATCAAAATTATTTGCAATAGCATCAATTATTTTGAATTGAACTGTTTCATCAGACAATTCCTGAGTTTGCTGCTGCGAATGTATGTCTATTAAAAAAAGACTCAAATCCTGTAATTCCTGAAGGTTTACAGGACTGTCGTTTATAAAAGCTCTTGATTTTCCCGAAGGTAAAATTTCACGTCTAATTATGGTTTCATCCTCATAATCGAGATCATTTTCTGCAAAAAAATCTTTTAAGTTGTATTTAGAAATTTCAAAATGTGCTTCAATAACACATTTTTCTTCTTTGTTTTTTAATGAAGTTAAATCTGCTCTTTTTCCTAAAACGAGTCCAATGGCTCCTAATATAATCGATTTTCCTGCTCCTGTTTCACCAGTAATTATAGAAAAACCTTTTGAAAAATCAATAGAAAGCTTTTCAATCAGAGCATAATTTTTAATCGATAGTGAAGTTATCATAAAGGGGAATTATAAAAATAAAGTGCTACGAAGAAAGGAAAAAAAATTAAGTTTTTAAAACTTAATTTGCGACCATTTTGAATTATTTAAAGGTGAAACCCTATTCAAAATATCTGTTAAGTCTGTAACCGGAATACTTGGGCCTCCGGAAAAAATAGAAACTATTTCATCTGATTTTGCATCAAAAAATACGCGGGTCAAAAATGCATTTGGCCTAACTGAGTTTACTTTTCCTATAAGCAATAAAGAAGATTTTACTTTTTCTTTTGCTGCTTTTAAATCATTGCTCATGGCATCTAAACCTGTATGATACAAAAAGGTGGTCTGACGTAAATCAGTATACATTGGAGAAAGCATATCTGTTATTAAATAATAACGGTTTTGAAGCCCGTCTGTTTGGCTCCATCCTCTAAATCCGCCTTGCTGCGCAACGCTTGCAATGTTTTGAGCTGTTTCAAAATACTGATTTCCGGCCCCGCTTTGAAATGTATCAGCATCCATACCTAAAATTATGTAACTGTAAAAAGATACTACAGATACTAAATTTGATTCGAAAACAGTTGGATTAAACAATAATGGTTCGTATTCTGTGTATCTAAAATTAAAGTCTTTGTCATTAAAATTCAGAACAGGCGAAGAATAAGTCGAATTGTAAATTAATCTTGAAGACTGTACCTGAATAGTTCCTGTAAACTGGTCAGAACTATACGATGACAATGTAATATACATGGAGCAATTAATTCTTTCATGCTGTTTTAAGGCAGATCCAGTTCCTGTCCAGTCTGTTTTGTTTACAAACTCAGATAAAGAAGTCTGCAGCGTTTTAAAAACCTGCTGATTTGGTGTAGGAAGCCTTTCAGTATTGATAGTTACTGTACAATTTAGCTGCTGCGCCTGAGTAAAGCCAAAAATAAAAAATACGAAAAGTGTAACTATTTTGTTCATACAAATAAAATTTTATTATCAGCAAAAATAGAACAACTATTCTTACTTTTTATAAAATATTTTAAATCTTTATGATTTTGAAAAATGTGAAATCACTTTGTTTAAAATATCAACTGCTACAAATTCTTTCGATTTTAATTCCATTGGCTCGATATTAAAGTTTTTATCAATAAATGTTACTTTATTGGTTTCTTTTTTAAAACCGGCACCTTCATCCTGCAAAGAATTTAGAACTATCAAATCTAAGTTTTTTTTCTGGATTTTCAGCTTAGCATTTTCAATTTCATTTTCGGTTTCAAGGGCAAAGCCTATTAAAAACTGATTCTTTTTAATAGCTCCTAAAGAGGATAAGATATCTTTTGTTTTCTCTAATTCAATCGAAAACTCACTTGCATTTTTCTTAATCTTTTGTAACGCAACCTCTTTTGGTTTGTAATCTGCTACGGCCGCTGCTGCGATTGCGGCATCAGAATCATCATAATGTTTGTGGCAGGCGTCGTACATTTCCTGAGCCGACATTATATTTATAACTTCAATCGAAGGATTTTTAGCTTTATAATGTGTTGGTCCCGAAACTAAAACAACCTGTGCTCCAAGATTTGCTGCCGCATTTGCAATATCAAATCCCATTTTTCCAGAAGAATGATTTCCTATAAAACGTACGGGATCTATTGCTTCGTATGTTGGACCTGCAGTTATTAGTATTTTTTTTCCTTTAAGGGGTAATTTGCTTTCTAAATCTGCTTCAAGAAAAGCTACGATATTTTCTGGTTCAGCCATTCGGCCTTCTCCGGATAAACCACTTGCTAATTCTCCTTTTTCAGCTGGAATAATAATATTTCCAAATTGCTTTAAAGCATTGAAACTAGAAATTGTAGAGGGGTGTTTGTACATGTCCAAGTCCATTGCGGGAGCAAAATAAACTGGACATTTAGCCGATAAGTATGTAGCAATTAAAAGATTATCGCAATTTCCTGTTGCCATTTTAGACATTGTATTTGCTGTTGCAGGAGCTATCAGCATCAAATCTGCCCAAAGACCTAATTCAACGTGATTATTCCATACAGCATCTTCATTGTCGTCGTTAAAGAAACTGGAATGTACAGGATTTTTTGATAAGGTAGATAATGTAAGCGGGGTTACAAAATCCTTAGAAGCAGGTGTCATTATCACTTGGACATGTGCACCTGCTTTTATAAAAAGTCGTACTAATGAGGCTGTTTTATACGCTGCAATTCCACCGGAAACTCCCAGTAAAATCTTTTTTCCGTTTAAAACTGACATTATACTATATTATTTGTTTGAACCTCTGTGGTAAGTTTTTCCGTCTAACCATTCCTGAACAGCTAAAGCGTGTGGTTTTGGTAATTTTTCGTAAAATTTAGAAACTTCAATTTGTTCTTTATTTTCAAAAACTTCTTCAAGACTGTCATTATAAGTAGCAAACTCTTCTAATTTCTCAGTTAATTCTTTTTTAATTTCAGAATTAATTTGGTTTGCTCTTTTAGCCATAATGGTAATTGCTTCATACACATTTCCTGTTGGCTCTTCAATAACTGTTTTATTGTAAGTTATTGTGTTAACAGGAGCATTCGTCTTTTTTAAATCCATGACTTATTTTTATTTAGTATATTTTTGTAAATCCGTTTCAACTCTGGCATTCATTTCGTCTGCCTCTTTTTTATATTTTGTATCGCTTTTAAACTTAATTAAGTTTGCATAAGCTGTTTTTGCAATATTTAAACGTTCTTCCATTTTTGAAGGAACACTGTTTATTGCTAACTTATATGCTGAATCATATTTGTAAAACAAAGCGTCTTCTTTGAAAGGAGTTCCCGGAAAATCAGCTATAAAATTATCAAAAGCTACAAGAGCTGATTTATAATCTGAAATTGTATTATATCCTTTAGCATTTTCGTATGCCTTTTTCTCTAATTTTCCATTTAAAACCTGTACTGTTTTATTTGCCTCAGGTATATATTCTGAATTTGGATAATTATCAATAAACGCTTGTAATTTTTCTAAAGCTTTTACCGTATCAGCCTGATCTAAACTGTAAACCGGAGATAATTTTGAATAACTGTAAGCTCCTAAATAAGCACATTCCTGTACTTTTTCGCTTCGCGGATATCCTGAAACAAAACTTTCAAACTGGTATCCTGCCAGATAGTATTGTTTTGTTTTGTAATAAGACTGTGAAAACATATAAAAAAGTTTTTCAGCCTGAGGTTTACCTCTATATGTTGGCGCTAATTGTTCAAAAAGACGAATGGCTTTATTATACTTGCCAGCTTCGTACATTTTTGTCGCCACTTCGAACTTTGCTGCAACATCTTCATTTTTTAATGCCTTTTGGTAATCACTACAAGAACAAAAAAGGGCTACAACAATTAATAGAGATACTATTTTTTTCATTTATTTACTTTTATTATGATTTTCTTAGACATTATGCCAAAGTAAAAATCACACCGAAGCTTTCGGGTGCAAATTTAGTCATTAATTTAGCGACTGCAAAATAATTTTTTAGTATCTTATAATACTAACACTTTAACAATTATTTAATGCTATTTTTTACAAACTCATTTAATCTTGCTGCTAAAGCGTCATCTACAGAAACCAAAGGTAATCGCACCACATTTTCAGCAATACCAAGGGCTTGAAAGATTTGTTTTATTCCGGCAGGGTTTCCTTGTTCGAAAATCATATCAATACAATCTGCTAAAAAGTATTGTGTTTTAAACGCTTCAACTGCTTTCTTATTCAATCCTAAGCGAATCATTTCTGAAAATTCTTTTGGAAAACCTTGTCCAATTACTGAAATAACACCTGCCCCACCCGCTAAAACGATAGGTAAAGCGATCATATCATCTCCGGAAATTACCAGAAAATCTTTTGGTGCATCTTTTATAAGTTTTAATGCCTGGGCCATGTCTCCTGCTGCTTCTTTTATTGCTACGATATTTTTAAAATCATTAGCTAAACGAACAACTGTTGATGGAAGCATATTGCTTGATGTTCTTCCCGGAACGTTATATAATATTACAGGAATTGGAGATGCTTCTGCAATTGCTTTAAAGTGCTGGTAAATTCCTTCCTGCGTTGGCTTATTATAATATGGTGAAACTGAAAGTATGGCTTCAAAAGCAGAAAAATCTCTTGTTTTTAATTCTTCAACAATCTGCATCGTGTTATTTCCTCCAACTCCAAGAACTAATGGCAGTCTTCCTTTATTAACATCAATTACGGTGCTGATAACTAACTCTTTTTCTTCTGTTGTTAAGGTAGCATTTTCTGCTGTTGTACCCATAACAACAAGATATTCAACTCCTCCGTCAATCGAAAAGTTAACGACACGCTGCAACGCTTCGATATCTACTGAAAAGTCTTTTTTAAATGGGGTTACAAGCGCAACACCAGTTCCTATTAATGATTGCATATTTTGATTTATAATTTTATTTTATACTTTTTAAATATTTAAACAATTCTGAAATGAAAAGTTTATACTCTGCTATTGTAGTGTTAATCATCCAGCGATTTAATTTATCATCGACGGAAGAAAATCCTACTTTAAATTTTGCTTTTGATTTACTTGTGATCATCATTAAAATGGGAGTTTCCTCTTCATAATAACTAATCAAAAGATCAAATTCTGTATCTGCAAATTCATTTAAAAAAACTTCTGTAACCTGTCCTTTCCAATCGATATGTTTTTTACCAAAAGTTGGTCTTGAGTACTCTTTTTTCTTGTCGAATTTACGTCTGTACGCAACAATTTTTATGTTTTTTGGAGCAATTCCATTTGCTTCAAGTTCTTTTATTAACTCTTTAGATTGGCGAAAATTACTCTCATCAACCAGCAAACCAATGGTTTGTATATTGCTTGTAAAAACTTCGTTTTTGATAGTTTTTAAGTTATTTTTTAATGATTTTTTTACAAAAAATTCTCTTGTATAATCTAAAAACATAGTACTTTTACGAATTACAAAATTAATTATTTAAGCCGCATTTAAAATGGTAAAACTAAAAAAGTATAACCGATTTTTAAAACTTTTTGTTATATTCTTAACACTAACTACAATATTTTCTTGCAGCCCCAAGAATTATAATTTAACGAAGATAGAAGGAAAACAGATTCCGGTTGCAGAAAATAGTGCACAAACTCCAGAAATTGAGAATTTTATTAAACCTTATCGCGATCATATTAATAAGGATTTAGACAGCGTTTTAGCCTATTGTCCTGAAACTCTTGATAAAAGTACAGGGAAATGGCAGACTTCTATTGGAAATTTAATAGCCGACGTCTGCTTAGAAAGAGGTAATAAAGTTTTTAAAATGCGTGAAAATAAAAGTATCGATATCTGCTTTTTAAATCATGGCGGTATCAGAGCAATTTTACCTAAAGGAAATGTTACAACGAGGTCTGCTTTTGAAATTATGCCGTTTGAAAATAGTCTTGTTGTTGTGGCTTTAAAAGGAGAACAGATTTTAGAAATGACTTCTTATATTATTAAAGATAAAAAACCGCATCCTTTGTCTGGAATGACTTTTACTATTGCAAAAGACAATACGGCAAAAAATATACTGATTCAGGGACAACCATTTGACGTTAATAAAACGTATTATGTTGCTACAAACGATTATTTGGCAAAAGGCAATGACTACATGAGTTTCTTTACAAAAAATATTCAGAAATATGATTTGAATTATAAACTTCGAAATGTTTTAATTGATTATTTCAAGGAAGTTGATACGATTCCGGTTCCTAGAGATATTCGTATTACAGAAGAGTAAAAAAAGTTTGCCACTAATTACACTAATTTGCACAAATTTTAAGTGCTTAAAAAGAAAATTTAATTCGTGGAAATTCGTGAAATTCGTGGCTAAAGAAAACATCAAAATATAAAGTTCCCCGCAAAAAATATACAAAATGAAAAGAAGAGAATTTATCGAAAAAACAGCTGCAAGTACTGCCTTATTAAGTTTAGGATTGTCATTGAGCAGTTTTGGAAATGACGATATAAAACACTTAACTATTCTGCATACAAACGATGTTCACAGTCATATAGATCCGTTTCCGGCTGATGATCCGCGTAACCCAAATAAAGGCGGCGTATCTCGTCGTGCGGCGCTTATTGAAACGATTCGCAGGGAAAATCCAAATGTTCTTTTATTAGATGCGGGTGATATTTTTCAGGGAACTCCGTATTTTAATTATTACGGGGGTGAATTAGAATTTAAGTTAATGAGTATGATGAAATATGATGCATCAACTATTGGAAATCATGATTTTGACAATGGTCTTGATGGTTTGTATGCTCAAATGCCTCATGCTACTTTTGAATTTATAAATTCTAATTACGATTTTAAAAATACCGTAATGAATGGTTTGGTGAAACCTTATAAAATTTTCAATAAAAACGGAATTAAGGTTGGTGTTTTTGGTGTGGGAATTGAACTGCAAGGTTTGGTTGACAAAGAATTATACAAGGAAACTGTTTATAATGATCCTGTAGAAGCTGCTCAGGATATGACACGTTTATTGAAACAGGAAGAAAAATGCGATTTAGTAATTTGTCTTTCGCATCTTGGATATAAATATAAAGATGAGCCTTCGAAAATTTCTGACTTAAAATTTGCGGAACTTACTCAGGATATTGATTTAATTATTGGCGGACATACGCACACTTTTCTTGACAAACCTACTATTGTAAAAAACAAAGCTGGAAAAGAGGTATTGGTTAATCAGGTTGGCTGTTACGGAATCAATTTAGGTCGTATCGATTTTTATTTTGATAAGGATAAAGCCCACAGCAATCAAGCGAGATCAATTATTGTATAAAGATCTTTTATGCATTTTTATTTTTTCGAGGAAATATTCGACCATAAAGTAGTAGGCTAAAATTTGTGTTATATCACGAATTAAAACTAAAACTACGGAGTGTGAAAAGTATTCGTTGAAGATGTAAAATATATCTGAAAAAATATAACTAACTGCCATTAATGACATTAAAAGGGTTATAAATGTGCCTTTTGTAATATAACTTACAAAGGAGAAATAGCTTATGTAACTGAGGATTATTCCGTAGATAATATAGATATAATCGAACTTTTTAGTGTTGTCAAATTTCATACTGAGTACTGAAATAAGCAGGTAAACGATAAAAATTATGACTAAGGATATTGGTAAAATATCCTTTTTTTGTAGTTTGATTTTTTCGTGTTCTACTATAAAAAGCTTCATGATAAGGGCGTAGACAACAAGAAAACTTATTACGGCTCCAATTTCTGAAACCTCAACATCCATAAGGTCAAAAACCTGGCCTATAAAACAAAATGCAAAAATAAAGCTTTCGGTTTTCTTGATTTTGAATTCACTGCTTATTAAAAAATAAATAAAAATTGCAGGCAGCACTATTGCCTTTGCATAAATTGCAAGGAAGTCTTGTTCTGTCCAATCAAAAATAATTGTAAACAGCAGCGCCAGGAAGAATAAAATTAACGATGGTTTATTAGCCTTCATTCAGTTTAGTTATAAAATCATCTTCAGATAGTATAGGAATATTCAATTTATTTGCTTTTTCTAATTTAGCCGGTCCCATGTTATCTCCCGCCACGACAAAGTCGGTTTTTGCAGAAATCGAACTTCCTACTTTTCCACCGTTATCTTCAATCGTCTTTTTTAAATCGTCTCTCGAAAATTGGCTGAAAACTCCTGAAACAACAAAAGTTTTTCCAATAAATTTCTCGGTAGCATCTGGGTTTATTCTTTCTACGGTTTCAAATTGAACTCCATAACTTTTAAGACGTTCAATTATGATTTTATTTTCTTCGTTTTCAAAAAATTCTATTACGCTTTTGGCAATTCTTTCTCCAATTTCATCTACCAAAATTAAATCCATTAAAGAGGCCTGACTTAAAGCGTCGATATTTTTATAATGTTTCGCCAGTTTTTTGGCTACGGTTTCTCCAACAAAACGAATTCCGAGTGCAAACAGTACGCTTTCAAATGGAATTTCTTTTGATTTTTCTACTCCTTTTACCAAATTTTCGGCTGATTTTTGCGCCATTCTTTCCAGATGCAAAATATCTTCCACTTTCAATTCGTATAAATCGGCGTAATTGTGAACTAGATTATTCTTGAAGAGCAGCGCTACTGTTTCTCCGCCCAGTCCTTCGATATCCATTGCTTTTCTCGAAATGTAATGCTGCACTCTTCCGATAATCTGCGGAGGACAACCGTAAAAATTCGGGCAGTAATGATTTGCTTCTCCGGCATTTCGAACCAATTCGGTTTGACATTCCGGACAATGCGTTATGTAGTGTGTTATTTCTGAATTTTCGGGACGTTTGTCTAAATCTACAGCGATAATTTTTGGGATAATCTCTCCTCCTTTTTCAACAAAAACGGTATCATTTATTCTAATATCCAGTTTTTCAATTTGGTCTGCATTGTGAAGAGATGCTCTTTTTACAATGGTTCCCGCCAATTGAACTGGTTCCAAATTGGCCACCGGAGTAATGGCTCCTGTACGCCCAACTTGATACGATATTGATTTTAATTTGGTTGAAACCTGCTCTGATTTGAATTTGTATGCGATTGCCCAGCGTGGTGATTTTGCTGTATATCCTAATTCTTCCTGAGAGTGTATGCTGTTTACTTTGATTACAACACCATCTGTTTCATAAGGTAATTGATGACGATGTACGTCCCAATAGTCAATAAAGTCGAAAACTTCCTGCATGTTATTGACTAACTTGGCTTCGTTTGGTACTTTGAATCCCCATTTTCTGGCCGATTCTAATCCTTCGTATTGGGTTTTAAACGGAAGGTTATTTCCTGTTACAAAATAAAGTAAACATTCGAGCGGACGTTTTGCAACTTCGGCACTGTCTTGTAATTTTAAACTTCCTGAAGCTGTATTTCTTGGGTTTGAATAGGGAGTTTCGCCAATTTCGATCAATTCCTGATTCATTTTTTCGAATCCTGCATGCGGAAGAATAATTTCTCCCCGAATGTCAAATTTTTCAGGGTAATCTCCTTTTAATTTGATTGGAATTGACTTGATTGTTTTGATGTTATTGGTCACCTCATCTCCCTGAAAACCGTCACCGCGCGTCAACGCCTGAACTAGTTTTCCGTTTTCATAAGAGATACTGATTGAAGCTCCGTCGTATTTTAATTCGCAGGTATATTGCAGATTTACATTTCCCAGTACGCGCTGAATTCTGTTTTCCCAATCGATTAAATCTTCTTTCGAATAGGAATTATCAAGAGAATACATTCTGTATTGGTGCGCAATAGTTTTGAAGTTTTTTGTTACGGCTCCGCCTACTCTTTGCGTTGGCGAATCTTCATCAAAAAATTCCGGATTTTTATTTTCTAAATCCTGAAGCTGCTTTAGTTTTATATCAAAATCGTAATCAGAAATTGTGGCGTTATCCAACACATAGTAGTTGTAATTGTGTTGATTAAGTTCGTCTCTTAAGGTTTGAATGGTTTCCTGAATACTCATAAAATGCTAAAATAATGCTGATTTTGATTTGAAATAAATGAATATCAAAATTAGGATTATTTTTGTTCAAATAACATTAAACACAAAAGTTTTATAAAATCAAAAATCAGGCTGCAAAAATTTGCGGCCTGATTTTCTCCTTGTCCATTATTCTTAAAAAAGAATTTTAAAAAACCAACTTCCAAATGGTTTCTACGTTCTATATCTTAAAATCTGATTATCAACAAATTAGATCACAAATATAGTACTATTTTTGAATAATGATGAAATCGGAGCGTCTGTTTAACAAATGTTCTTCTTCAGTACATTTCACTCCATTTTTGCATTTATTGATTAATCGGGTTTCACCGTAACCAATGGCACTTTCGATTCTTGAAGCATCAATTCCCTGAGAGATAATATAATCTCTTGTTGATTTTGCTCTGTTATCTGAAAGTTTTAAATTATAAGCATCTTTCCCTCTTGAATCTGTATGTGATTCAATTTTGATTCTGATGTTTGGAAATTTCTGCATGATGAAAACTACTTTTGTCAATTCTTCGACTGCTAAAGGTGTAATGTCATATTTGTCGTAGTCAAAGTAAATTGGGTTAACATCTACTTTTTCAACACCTTTCTTTTTCACCACTAAATCGTCATAATTGCTGAGTTCAAAATTGATATTTGGAATTTCGCCTTCATTTTCTTTTGTAGTTTCTACGGTTTTTTCGTCGCTGCTGTAATTTGGTTTGGCAGCAATCATGTTAACCAATTTATTACATGGAACAACAATGGCATATTTTCCTTCGTAGTTTGTTTTGGTTTCCCCTAAAACTTCTTTAAAAGAATTGTAAGCCATAACGGTAACATCTGATAATGGAAGTTTCGATTTTCTGTCAACGGCGATTCCCGAAATACTTTGGTTACAAACTGGTTTTCCTTTTACGAAAGAATAAATATCATCGTCGCCTTTTCCTCCTGCTCTGTTTGAGGAAACATATCCGTAACTGTCTGACTTATCTACGATATAAGCAAAATCGTCTTTGTTACTGTTTATTGGAGCGCCAAGGTTTCTTGGTGTTGTAAAAGTTCCGTCTGATAAAAATTTGCTTTCATAAACATCTAAATCTCCTAAGCCATAATGTCCATCTGAAGAAAAATAAAGCATTCCGTTTCTGTAATAAGGAAAAAGATCATTACCAATTGTATTGATTTTTGGTCCCAGATTGAGCGGCGTGCTCATTGTTCCGTCATCTGAAATTTTTACCACATACAAATCGGTTTCACCAAATCCGCCCGGCATGTCTGATGCGAAGAAAAGCCATTTTCCGTCATCGCTTAAAGAAGGATGCCCAACTGAATAATCATCGCTGCTAAAGAATACGTTTTGCGGATTTTCTAATTTATTATCTACAACATCACCTCTAACAATTTGAAAGTTATTGACTTTATCGCCATCAACAACTAATTTGTTTTTCTTTAAAATGTTAGTCGTATAATAAATAGTTTTTCCTGCTGCATCAAATGTGGCTGTTGCTTCGTGATATTTACTCATTACGTTTGGAATGAATAAACTTTCGTTGAAGAGACTTCCATCTGCAGGATTTCTTTCGGAAACATATAAATTCAGGAAGGGCTGATTGTTCCAGGTGTATAGTTTTTCGCTAAACTTGGTTGTATCTCTCGCCGAAGTAAAGACAATTTTTTCCTGAAAAAATGTGGTCCCAAAGTCAGATTTACCGGTATTGATATCCAGATTTTTAATTTGATACAGTGGTTTTGCTTTCGCTAAACTATCTAATTGCTTTTTCTGGGCAACATAACGGTCTATTTCCTTTTGATCTCCTTTTTTATCCAGATATTCTTTTGTTACTCTATCTGCTTCATCATAATCCATGACTGCTTTCATGGTTTGAATGTATCTTAGATAGTAAATATCCGTTAGGTTATTACCCTGTGCTTCGTATAGTTTTCTATACCATTTTAGGGCATTTCGTGCATCAGAAATAAAATAATACGAGTCTCCGGCATTTTTTAATGTTTGTGTCGACGGACTTTTAATATTCTGTAATATTTCTTCGTAAGCCTTTGATGCATCTGTATAGGAATAATTTCTAAACAAAGCATCTGCTTTCTTTAAATTAGTCTTTTGAGCAAAACTAAACGTAATGCTCAAGACTAAACTTAGGATATATAATTTTTTCATATGTTTTGTTTTTAGAAGAATCGAGGAGATTTAATTTTGCTTTGTCCTTTGTTGAATGAATAACGCAAGATGAATTCGTGTGTTCCATCATTGTATTTATTCAATTGACTTGTGGTGTAATCAAAAGCATAACCTAGATAAAAACTAGGTGATATTTGAAAACCTGCCAGAATACTTACAGAATCGTCTGTTCTGTATGATCCTCCAATAACAAATTTCTCAGCAATCATAAAATTCGCCGATACATCAGCAGTAATCGGTGCTCCGCTTACTGCTTTTACTAAAAATGCTGGTTTGAACTTTAAATTTGGGTTCAAATCAAAAACATATCCTCCCATTAAATAATAATGTAAACGATCGTAATCTATCGATTCCTGTACATCATCATAATAATTGTTTTCAATAAAACTTGGAATAGAGAATCCTAAATACCATTTTTCTGTGTAATAGTAAATTCCGGCTCCTACTGCCAGTTTCATTTGATTGTCTATATTTTGGTTTAGGAGAACATCATTATCATTGTAATATCTTCCTTTTGACCAATCTATATTTAGCATTCTCATACCTGCTTTTATACCAAATGCTAATCTTTTTTCGTACCCAAGAGGTAATGAATAAGAGAAGTTTCCGTCAAGGTATAATTCATTTGAAGGACCAATTTTGTCGTTAACAACACTTAACCCTAAACCGATTTTTTCATTTGAAAGCGGTCCGTGAATGGAAAACGATTGTGTTTCTGGTGCTCCTGAAATTCCTACCCATTGTGAACGGTGTAAAAGTGTGGCTTCGAGAGTGCCGGTAGATCCGGCATAAGCCGGATTTACCGCCATTGTATTATACATATACTGCGTATATTGAGGATCTTGTTGTGCACTGACGCAAACTGTAATAAAAGAACATATTAAAATGAAATACGTTTCTAATGGTTTTATATATAGTTTCATAACGATACTTATTTAGTTTAATTAATTAGATGATTAATAGAATGTTATCTCATTATTGATAGCCATCCTTTTTTAACCGTTCCATCTCCAATGGTAATCACATAAAAATAAGTACCTGTTGGCAGCATATCTCCTCTATTAACTACTCCGGATACATTTGCAGTTCCGTCCCAATCGTTCTCATAGTGTGCTTTGCTGTACACTAATGCACCATATCTGTTAAAAACTTTTAACTCGTTATTAGGGAATGTTTCGATACAATCAATTCTAAACAAGTCATTAGCTCCGTCATTATTTGGTGTAAACTCATTGTAAACTGTTAAACAAATTGGCTCAACCGAAGCTGAAGCTGAATTGTTTGTTGCATCGACATCTAAAGGAGTTGAGTTTTCGATAGTAGCAACATTTAAGTAGTTTCCGCTTGAAAGTACTTCTGCAACTATTGTTAACGTTACACTTTGTCCTGCAGGAAGTGTTGGAATTGTCCAAAGTCCTGTTGCCGGATTAAATGTTCCTGTTGATGTATTAGAGCTAACTAAATTATATCCTGTTGGTAATAAATCACTAACAAGTGTATTGATGAAACTTCCTTCGCCAACATTGTTTACTGTTATCGTAAATGTTACGTTGTCTCCAAAATTTGGCGTTGGATTATCAACCACATTCGTAATTGTTAAATCAGAACATGTTGCTACTGTTACGTTTAGGAATTTTGTTGTGGTTTCGTCACAAGTATTTGTGTAAGTAACCTCAACTCTTCCCGGTCCAATATCTGACCATGAGATTGTTGCAGATCCGTCTGCAGTTCCTCCGCCAGAAGTGATTGTTCCGTTTGTAACTGACCAAACATAATTTGATTTTCCATTTGCAATTGAATAGGTTACTCCCTGGAAAACACATGGTGTGTCGTCTGTAGTTGTAAGCTGTACTAAAGCATCATTTTCAAAGGCAATTGTAATACCCAATCTTGTCGCGCTTTCACATCCGTTTGTTGTGTTACTAAGTGCGGCAGCATAATAGGTACCGGCTGTTAGTAATGTTCCTGCCGGAAGTGGTGTTCCGCCTGTAGCAGTAGCGTAGAACACAACGTTTGGTTCATTAACTAAAATGTTGGCTAATGTTGGCAATTTAGATAAACAGAACGTTTGTGTTGTGTTTGGCGTTGTAATGACACCCGGAGTATTTACATTTACCGCAACTGCTAATCTCACTGGATTTTCACAATTTATAGCACTTGATACAGCTCCATAATATGTTCCTGTTGTTAAAGCTGTTGTGGCTGGCAATGCTGTTCCGCCTGTAGCAGAAGTATACCAGATCACATTTGCTTCGTTTACCTGAATATTGGCAACTGTTGGTGCATTTATAGAACAGAAATCTTGTGTAGCATCTGTTGTAGTTGGCGTTGGACTCGGATCTGTTACTGTAACTGTAACTTGCAAACGAGTTGAGCTTTCACAACCTGTTGCCGGATCTACAATGTTTCCATAATAAACTCCAGATGTTAAGGCTGTAGTTGCCGGAATTGCTGTTCCGCCTGTTGCTGTGCTAAACCAAGTTACATTGCTTTCGTTTACCTGAATGCTTGCAATTGTTGGTGAAGCTGTTGAACAGAAGCTTTGAGCTGCATTTGTTGTTGTTGGATTTATTGTATTTCCAACTGTAACTGCAACTAATAATCTCACGCTGCTTTCACATCCTGTTACCGGATCCTGAATTGCTCCGTAATAATTACCTGTTGCTAAAGCTGTTGTTGCAGGAATTGCTGTTCCGCCTGTAACAGTTGTGTACCAAACCACATTTGTTTCATTTACCTGAATGTTAGCAACTGTTGGTGCGTTTCCAGAACAGAAAGTCTGTGTAGCATCTGTAGTTGTTGGTGTAGCAGGATCTGTTACACTTACTGCAACTGCTAATCTTACCGCACTTTGACAATTTGTTGCCGGATCTAAAATGGCTGCATAATAAGTTCCATTTGTCAAAGCAGTTGTTGCTGGAATCGCTGTTCCACCTGTTGCTGTACTGTACCAAACTATATTTGATTCATTTACCTGAATATTAGCAAAAGTTGGTGCATTAACTAAACAGAAGTCTTGTGTTGCATCTGTTGTAGTTGGTGTTCCAGGATCGGTTACACTTACTGCAACTGCTAATCTAACATTGCTTTCGCAGTTTGTTGTCTCGCAGTTGGTTGTCGGATTTAGAATTGAAGCATAATAATTTCCTGTTACTAAGACTGTTGTAGCTGGAATTGCTGTTCCGCCTGTGGCAGCTGTGTACCAAACTATTGTTCCTGTTGCCGGTGTATTTACCTGAATGTCGGCAACTGTTGGTGCATCAACTAAACAGAAATCTTGTGTTGCATCTGTAGTTGTCGGTGTATTTGGATCACTTATAATAATTACGGCATCTTGTAATGTTCCTGCAAGATTTTCACAAGTATTATCGCTGGCAACTGCCACGTGATAAGTAATTGGACTCATTGCTTTTGTTAATCCTACAGCTGTTAAAACACCTGCTGCATTGATTGTATAAGTAACTCCTGCTATAACTGAACCATTTGTTATAGGCTGTGTTCTGGCTGCATCTAAATACCAGGTAAATACCGGATTTGTTAATGTTGGTGCAGTTGGAGTTAATGATGCCGGCACACTGTGACAAACTGTTAAATCATCAACTAAAATATCATTTACAGTTGAAGGAGGCAGAATTGTGAATGTAATTTGTTTTCTGTCTGCAACTGCAGTTTCACAAAATTGATCTCCGCTAACTCCTACATAATAGGTATAAGTTCCCGGAGCTAATCCGTTAACGATTAACTGTGCAGTTGTTTCTCCAGGAATCAACTGAGCGGTAGTTCCGTTAAAGCTATACCAGTAATAAACAGGATTTGTTACAACTGGTGTTCCGCTTAAACTTGTTGCTAAAGTTACCGTTCCTGAAGGAGAACAAATTGAAGTTGTTGTTCCTCCATTTAAAGTAATATTTGTTAATGCATTTACCGGAGCAGAAGCTTTAATTTCAACTGTTACTTCTCCTCTTGCAAAAGTTTCACAACCATAACGTACTGGCTGAACGTAGTATTTATAGATTCCTGCTGTTAAACTTGCCGGTACTGTATAAGTAATTCCTGTAGCAAGTGCAGTTCCTCCTGTTGGTGCATCATACCAAATATAAGTTGAACAGGCTTCTTCTGGTATTTGAAGCGTTATATCTGTTCCCGGGCAGACCGTTATTTTATTATCCGGATCGGCTCCTATTACGGTTGTGTTTGCAACTCTTTCTACTGTATGAACTCTTAAGAAATCTAATACTCCTGCAACTCCTCCCAAACGAATTCTTACTCTATCGTAAACTTCTGTTGGTGAAGTAACAAGTGCTACTGCCATTGAATTTCCTGGCAATAATCTTAAGCTCAATAATGTACTTGTATTTTGAATTGGTGCCCCAACGGCAACACTTCCTAAATAACGCTGAATAGTAAATCCTGTCAATAAATTAACATCTAAAAGTGCTCCCGGTTTTGAGATCACAATTCTTAGTGTATCACTTACAACAGATGGTGTTTTAAATTCAACTGTTAAATCGGCAGCAGCTAAAACTCCTAATCCGCTATACATTGTTGCAAAAGTTGTAATGTCATTGTCTGCAATATTCCATGCATCGTTCACTCCTACTGCAGTTGTGACAGCTCCAATTCCTAAATCAGCTGCACCATAAAAAATATCGCGGATATCTCCAGCCGTACAAGCTACACTTGAAACTGATCTGTTATAATGTGCGTCGAATACTTTTGTATTTTGGGCTGCACTTAATAGTGAAGCTGACTGAATACGTATTCCGTCATAATCCTGAGGACCCGAAGCATCTGAAGGAACAAAAGTAAATTCATAGGTATTATCTCCAGAAATTAAATTCAATAAAGAACCTGATACAGACTGCATTGTTCCAATGTCAACTCCTCCAATTGTTCCAATTACTGATAAATTTTGACCTACTGCTAATAAACTTAATTCAGAACCCAATTTAATAGTTACTGGTGTTCCTTTTACAATTGGCGCCGGCCAAGTTAAATTTTGCCAGGTTGTACCCACTCCTAAAAGTCCTAAACCTGTAGTAATTGTAGAGAATGTCTGTGGATCACCGTCGACTGCATTTGCACCGTCAGTAACCGTTCCTGTAACTATTGATCCCATTGTTTGTGCAGTTGCATAAACTCTTTCTGTTAATGATTGACAGTTACTAAGATCAATTACATTAATTACTTTAGTTGCAGTTGCAGAACAAATTCCGTCGCTGGCAACAACTGTATACGTATAAACTCCCGGTGTATTTAAAACTCCGGTAGTAAATGTTGGTCCTGTTAAAGCATTTCCTTGCGGATCAAACCACGAAATTGTTCCGGTTGATGTCGCTGTTAAGGTAACGTTTGATCCTATATTTACAGATTCTGATGGGTTTGTTACAACCAAACTCGGTAATGCATTTATTGTCACAGTTACAGATTGCTGTACTGAAGGACAAGTAACGCCATTACCCTGAGCTAAAATTGAATAAACACCACTTAATGTAATATTAGCCGCAGCATCTGCAGTTATTACATTATTTGATGGATCATAAAAAGTATAAGTTGTATTTCCTGTTGAATCAAAATTAGTTATCGCATCTCCTAAATTAGCACTTCCACAACCTGCTAACGTTGCATTTACAGTTAAAACAGTAGTTGAAGGGAAGTTAACGGTTACTTGTTTTAATGATCCATTTACATTTTCACAAGTTCCGCCATTTAAGATTGATACAAAATAATTATAAGGTGTTCCTGCAGCATTTAAACCTGCTATGGTAAGTTCTCCTGTTATAGCATCTTTAGTAAATGTTACTCCCGGTTGAGCTGCTACTGTAGTTCCTGTTATAATTTCCTGAGTTTTATTTTGATCTGTATAATATTTAAACTCAGCCCCTGCAATTGTCGATGATGTTGGCGTTAATACTGCACCTCCGGCGCAAGTCGCCTCAACTGGAGTTGCAATTATAACATCAGCATCTGTAGGAATTGGCAGTACTGTAACTGTAACAGCCTGACGTAAACTATTAATACAAGTTCCTCCACGAGTTCCTTCTAAATAATATGTTGTAGTAGAAGTTAATGGAAGCGTTGGATTAACAGCTACAATATTTCCGCCTGTTGGAGCATCATACCAGGTAAAGGTTTCTGTACCTGTTGAAGATGCTATTAAAGAAGCTGTCTGTCCTGAACAAATTGGTGCTGAAGCCCCTGTAATTGCTGCATTTGGAAATCTGTAAGAAGCATCATAAATATCTAAAGATACAAGTGCACTTAGTATTCCTGTTAATCGAACTTGTACACTTGTAAATGGACCGGCAGCAACAAAGCTTGCTCTAAAACGGTTACCACCTAAAAGCTGAACATTAACAAGATTGTTAATATTAGACTGATCTGCATTAGGAGTTACTCCATTAAAACTTTGTAAACTAATATTAGAAAGAGCACTAATATCCAGTAAACCAACAGGAATTCCCAACTCAACATCAATTATATCCCCTGCTTGACCCGGAGATGTAAAAGTTAATGTTTGCTGTATGTAATCCAATAATCCTAAAGGAATTGTAAGTGTAGTTGCTGTTGCATTGTTACCGTCAACAGAAGCTGCGTCATTAGCTGAAGTACATGTAATACAGCCCAAAACTACTCCTCCTCTTGCAATAGCCTGAGAGTTTGCTTGCAAACAAGTACTAATAGTATTTATTACAATTACATTAATAACTCCTCTTACTGGGTTTGCACAATTTGTTGCTACATCTACTGCCTCAACATAATAGCTTTTATTTACTGTTAAAACTGGACTTGGTGTATACGTTTGCGTATTAGTCGCTATTGGTAAACCACCTGTTGCAACATCATACCAATTGTAGAAAACGCCAGCAACCGGATTTGAAACGGATAAGGTAACTGTTTGCCCAGATTGTATAATAACATCCTGAGAAGCAAAAGTTGGCACCGCTGGTAAAGGAGTTACCGTTAAATTTACAGCCGTACGTGTTGGTGTTGAACAACTTCCAATAACTGCTTCAACATAATAATTTGTATTTGCTGTTAAAGCCGGTGTCGTAAATGAAGTTCCTGTAAATACCAAATTTCCTCCTGATGCAGCATCATACCAATTATAAGTAGTACCTGCCACCGGAGTCTGAACCGTTAAAGTAGTTGTCCCTCCGCTGCATATTGTTGATGGAGAAACATCAATTACCGGCAATACAGGATTATTTACTAAAACCTGAACCGGATTTCTTTCACTATTAACACAGCCATTTCTTGTTATTTCAACATAATAAGTTGTTGCTGTTGTTAAAGCCGGAGTTGTAAATGCAGCTGTAGAAGCTAGTGAAGCTCCGCCAGTCGCTGCGCTATACCAATTAACAGTTTCACCAACTGCAAGAGTCGCGGTTAACGTTGTTGTCTGTCCGCTGCAAATGGTTGTATTTCCTGTTATAACCGGAGCTTTATATCTATAAGTTGCCTGATAAATATCTAAATTTGTCAATACTGTTGCCAAACCTCTTAATCGAATTTCTACACGATCAAAATTGGCTCCGGCAACTACGCTTGCTCTAAAACGATCACCGCTTAATAATTGCAGAGTAATTAACGGATTGTTAATTGAAACTCTGTCATTATTATAAGTTGCTCCATTATACGTTGCAAGACTAACAGCTCCTAATAATGAAAGATCAGCTAATCCGCCTGGTAATTCTAATTCAACATCAACAATATCACCCGTTTTACCCGGATTAGTAAATTGTAATGTCTGCTGAACCCATCCATTAATTAAACCAATTGGAACAGTAAGTCTCGCTGCTGTTGCAGGATTTCCATCTACCGAATTATTTGGATTTGTAGAACTACACAATAAACATAAACCATTTTGTGTTGTTTGCTGACTGCTGGCTTCAAGACATCCGCCTAAAGCTGCCGGCTGAACCGTAACGGTTATTGGAACTCTTACTGCACTAACACAACTTCCGTTTGGACTTTGAGCTTCAACAAAATATGTTTTTGTTGCAGTTAAAATAGGTGTTGTAAAAGTTGGTGTATTTGTTGCAACTGGTGTCCCTCCTGTAGGTACATCATACCAATTTAATTGTGCACCAACTTCAGAAGTTGTTGCATTTAAAGTTGCATTTTGACCTGACTGAATCGTAACACTTTGTGTCAAAACAGTTGGTGTTGCAGGAACTGCTGTAGAAACTACATTGACTGCAGTTCGTGTAGGACTTATACAACTTCCTATCGCACCTTCTACATAAAAAGTTGTAGTACCCAAAGGTACTGTAGGTGAATATGTTGTTCCCGTTGCTAATGCTACTCCTCCACTTGAAACAGAATACCAGGAGTATGTTGTTCCGGGAATAGGATTTAAAAGTGTTAAAGTTGTCTGCTGTGTTGCTCCTGTAGAACAAATAGCAGTTCCAGTGTTGTTAACCGCTGGTGCAACTGGATTAGAAACATTAAGAACAACTGGTACTCGAACATTGCCTTCGCATCCGGCAGCTCGGGAAATACCAATATAATAAGTAGTATTAGCATTTAATGCAGGAGTTGTAAAACTATTTCCTGTAATTAATGGTGTTGTCGACGCTGCTGAGCTATACCATGCAAGTGTAGTTCCTGCAGCAGGAGTTGCTGTAAGGGTTGGTGTAGCTCCGGCGCAAACCGTTTGCGTTAAACCGCCGGCAACTGTTGGCTGTGCAAATTCTAATCGGACATCATAAATTCGTAAGCTGACTAAAAGACTTAAAAGTCCGCCAACCTGAATTTGTACCTGATTTGCATCACCTGTTAAAGTGTACTTTGCAACTGCTACAGTATTTCCTGAAAGCAAATTTAAGTTCAGGAGCGGACTATTTAAAGCCACACTTGAACCTACATTTACGCCAGACAATTTGGTTTGAAGAGATGCATTAGATAATAATCCAACATCCAGCAAACCATTTCCTGTACCAAAATAAATTGCAATTTGATCTCCTGCTCTTGCTGTCTGGTTCAAGGTCAGTGTTTCTTCGACGAAACAGCCTACTCCAACAGCATTTGTCAGGGTTGCAAAAGTTGTTAAGCCCGCGCTGTCATAAGCGTTGGCCGGACTATCAACATTTAATCCTACACACAATAATCCGCCCTGACTATTTGTTTGAGACGTAGGTCTGCAAATAGTCTGCGCAAATGAATTCGTGCATAATAGGAATAAAAATAATAGTCCGAATAATCTCTTCTGAAAGTTGAGACTACAAAAAGTAAATTTTTTTTTCATAATTTGGAAGATTAGAAAATGGACAATAAAATACCTGCTGCCATAAGCACATATGCTTAGGCAATTAAAAAAAACATTAAAAATCAATTAGTTAAACTCTAAAACAAATCCTTAGCACATAAAGACTATAGTTTAAATTTTCATTAAAAAAATTACGTTGTGTCTGGTATACCGAAGTATACAATTGAGTCCTTTTTATTTTCTTTAAACAAAAAAATCTCGAAACTTTTAGGAAATATTGATCTACACCAATCTTCCAAATGAAGTGATTTGTTTTAAAATTAATTTTCATAAAAGAAAATTTAAAGTGTAGGGGGGAGAATTTTAATTCAATAATATTTAATCGATTTCAAATAGAAAGTTGATTACTCTTTCTATGATTTTGACTTCTCTAAAATCAAAATCTAAATTGAATTAATTAGACATTAAAGATTTGTCCATTAAAACAAAATTTAACAGACAACATGATCGTCTACGCAATGCAGACAACACTTTAAATATTTAGAATTGAATATTAAAAACTTTTGAAAAAAGTTTGTAACCAAAGAAGGATAATCAAAAGAGTGAAGAAGTTTGTTTTTCTTCAGAATAATAAAATATAAAGCTAAAATAATATGAAGACCTAATGCAAACTCAATAATAAAGAAAGTAAATGTCAGTTCCATAAGCAGGGCGATTAAAGTTATTATTATAAAGCCGATTCGATTATAATTATTACATAGTATATTTTGATCTTAAAAGTTCAACAGATAATTTTTTTTTGATTTTTATTGAAGAAAACCTAAAAAAACATTTTGTTTAACTTTTGTATTCTAAAATTAAAAAAAACAAAAGAATAAAACAAGTATAAAATTCTTATTTTTTTAACCCGAAGTAAAAATTAAAAATTAGCTAATCTTTGTTAATATAAGAAAATACGGAGTTTTTACTAGATAAACATCCCATTTTTCAAGGCTTAAAAATATTAACGTTTTTCTGTTAAAATTAATATTTGTAAGTTTTAAATTACAATAAAAATTACGCAATCGATTGATATTTAACAATTTTAAGTATATAATGGTCTAAAATTTACCGAAATTAAATAAACTCTTAAAATTTTAATTATTATTACAAAACCGCGTAAAAATACGGGTATCACAAAACACAAAAGTCTAAACAATAGTTAAAAAATTAAAAAAAGGATAAACAATTAACACAATTGCTTATCCTTTTATAATATTTTGAAAATGAACTTATTACAACCTAAGATTGTAAAATTGTATTAATTTGAGTAAATAATTGTCCATCACTTAAAAAAGCGCCCTGTTTGATCAATTCAAAAATAGAAGAATTTCTATCCTCAGTAAAGACCTTTTTCCCCACTTTCATTTCGATATTATCCGTAAACATATTATCACTAAGCCATTGCAAACCTTCTTTACTCAAAAAATCAGTTTCGGGTACTAATGACTTCAAAACTATTGATTGCACATAAGTATCAAAACAATGAAACAAAAAGATATGATTTTTTGAAAAATGCTCTAAAAATTCTGCCCTGCCCAAAACACCTTCCCAGATTAAATCTGAAAAAACATCCAGTTCCTGCTCTGCTACTTCTGGTTTATTTATTTTAAGAGAATCCCACTCTGCTTTATCTATTGCCTGAGTTGCTAAAAAACTTGCAAATTCTGCATGCAATTCATCAAACTGCTCTTTTGTTAATCTTGCGTACTTCATCTATTATTTATTGTTTAAACGCTTTAAAAAGAACTTTTAGTCATAAAAAAAAGCCCTCACAAATGCGAGGGCAAATTTATAACTTTTTTGTCATTACTAAAAAATGTATCTAACACCAAATTGAGCCTGCCATCTTGAGGTTAAACTAGCATCATAACTAAATGTTTTGGTCTGGGTATTATTAAAGGTATATGTTGGCGTATTTCCAACAACAGTTACCCCAATAGGCTGAACACTAGTTGGCACCTGAACAACGCCCCAATCAGAATTTAATAAATTTCCGAAATTTAAAATATCGATACTAAACTGAATCGTGTTTGTTTTTTCAGATGCTGATGAATATTTAAAATTATAATCCTGCAATAACTTGATATCACATCGTCCTCTCCAAGGCGATATAGCGCCATAACGCTCTGCATACTGCCCTCTTCGATCTTTCATATATTTATCCTGCGAAATAAATTTATCAAAAGCTTCACCCTGACCAGGTCCGCTAAAAGTCATTTGACCAATTTCTGCCGTTGTCGGAATATAAATCAAATCATTTACAGTAGAACCGTCTCCGTTAATATCTCCACCATACGTATAATTAAAACGCCCGCCCTGAGCATATTCAAAAAACGCAGAAGCTGTAGTAGCCCATTTATCCTTTCCGTATTTCCATTTTTTTGAAGCTACGCCAATAAAACGATGATTATCGCCATATTTAGAATTCGAAAGCACATCATTATTTACATTTCCTAAAGCAGGATTAAAAGAAAAAGCATCTCCGGTAATTTCTGCTTCAATAGAGTTGACATCTTTTGATTTCATATAATTATAAGCAACACTTGCATACAATCCGTTTACAAATGTTTTCTGCACTTTAACAGAAGCATTAAAAGCGCTTCCTTTATCAGAATTTGTCATTACATACGCATTGTTTGCGCCATGATCTGCAGCTACATAAATCGGTCTGTTATCTACACCAGCCAATACTCCCGTTGGAGGTTTTAATCCCCAGTTCTGCACATGCACTGCATTAATGTCTTTATTAAGTGATAAATCCAGTGTTACAATATAATTACTTTCAAATCGATGATCGTAACCTAAACTTGTTCTCCATACTTGCGGCCATTTATAATCCGGATCCATAATCTGAAAAAAGCTATCATCTGCACCACTTACCTGATTTCCTAACCAAACAAACGGGATTCTTCCTGTAAAAATTCCAGATCCTCCTCTAAGCTGCGAAGTTGCATTTCCTTTTACATCCCAGTTAAAACCAATACGAGGCGACCATAAAATCCTGTCGCTAGGCAAATCAGTCGAAATCAATTTAACCGCTTGGCCTGTCTGCGGATTATAATAATCTATACTATTATCTCTTCCTGCTCCTCCGTTATCAGTATCTATATATTTTTGAATCAAATCTGCAGTATTAAAGTATAATGGTTTATCAATTCTTAAACCCAAAGACAATTTAAAATCGTCGCTTACACTAATATCATCCTGAGCATAAAGCGCCCACTGCCCTACGTTTAACTCTGCCAGTTTCCAACCGCCGTCGCTGCCTACATCAAAGTTACTTTTTGAATTATAGATATCTTGCGCATACTGAAGATTTTGCGCAATAATACTTGTAGCATATGGTTTTGCAGCATCAGTCAAGAAATCCTGGACTGTGAAATAAGGTGTAAAGAATGTTCCTGCATAACCATTTGGATTTCCGAAATTATCATAACCCGCTAAATTGAAAGAATTTTTAAAAGCAAATTTCTCAAAAGAAGTTCCAAAAGTAAAAGCATGTTTACCAACTGTATATGTTAGATTATCAGTAATTTGAATTACTTTTTGATCTAAAGTATTATTGATAGAAAATGGTTCATGACCTGCAATAATATAATTCGATCCTGCCCCATCCTGAATATTTATAACAGGCGCCGGAACAGAAAAAGGATCTCTGTAATCATTAAAATGAGTATAACCTGCCTGCAGTTTGTTTGATACCGATTCGCTAAATTTAGAATTCAACTCCACTAAAAAGGAACTCAGTTTATTATTGATTTGATATCCTGAATTTTGAAATTGCAATATAGAAGCATTTGGCCCTCTAAAACCCAAAGCTGTCGGGTGAGCCGGTTTATCTTTTGAAGCATCTAGAAAATTATAAATAACCGCTAATTTATGATTATCATTAATATTCCAATCTACTTTTATAATTCCTTTACTTGAATTTGATTCATGCTTAAATCCCTGATAAGCCCCGGTATTATAACCCAATTTTGCCAAAGCATCAGAAACTGCAATTAAATCCGATTCTAAAACTCTTGATTCATTAATTCCCGTAACGCCGTCATTATTATTGGCTACAAAATTAGAACCCAAATCACTTCGTTTATCAATTTCAAAATTCCCAAAAATGAATAATTTATCTTTAATGATTGGCGCTCCCAAACTAAATCCAGCCTGAGTCTGCTCTAATGAAGGTACAAATATTTTTTCTCCTTTAATTTTACTTCCCGTTAAATCCTGATTTCTGTAAAAAGCATAAGCAGTTCCGTGAATTTCATTTGTTCCTGATTTTGTAACCGCATTTACAGAAGCTCCTGTAAAACCAGATAAAGTTACATCATAAGGAGCTGTAGCAACCTGAATCTGTTCAATTGCATCTAATGATATTGGCTGAGCACCTGTTTGTCCTCCGGGAGTAGCAGCGTCAAGTCCGAAAGGGTTATTAAAAACTGCTCCGTTTAAAGAGTAATTATTATATTGATCATTTCGACCACCAAAAGATCCGCCGCTTGCTGTTGGCTCCAAACGGGTAAAATCTTCCGCCGATCTTGAAATTGTTGGCAGAGCTGTTAATTCCCTTCTTCCAATTGTCGTTTCTGCACCGGTTTTTCCGCTTTTAAAAACTTTATCTTTTGAGGTGACTTTAACTTCTTCAAGAGTCTGACTTTCATCAGCCAGAAGTACATCTATATTAAATGGTTTTCCTAAATCCAGATATATGTCATTATATTCCTGACTTTGATACCCAACAAAGGTTACCAAAATCTTGTAAGGTCCGCCAATTCTCATATTCAAAATATTAAACCTTCCATCTTCATTGGAAACGGCAGAATATTTAGTTCCAGTTGGAGTATGAACCGCTAAGATACCAGCTCCCGGTAATAGTTCATTACCTGAACTCTTTACAATACCTTTTATACTCGACGTTGTAGTCTGTCCTGTAGCTGCTGTGAACGCCAAAACACATAACATTAATGCAAATAGTTTTTTCATTTTCCTGGTTTTGAGTGAGTTAATTCCCTCAAAATTAGGCAAAAAAAAACCACTCCTAAAAGTGGTTTTTATATTTTATTAACAAGAAGTTAACAAAATGTTATTTTTCAGCGATAATCTCGTATGGTAACTCAACGATAACATCTCTGTGTAAACGGATGCTAGCTGTATATTTTCCTGTACGTTTTACGATACCACTAGTGATGAATTTTCTATCAATAGCATTACCTGATTTCTCTAAAGCTTCAGCAATGTCGATGTTTGTGATAGAACCAAAAAGTTTCTCTCCACCAGCTTTTGCAGTAAGTTTAATTTCAAGAGCTTTTAAAGTTTCAGCTAATGCTTTAGCATCAGCAACAACTTTAGCTTCTTTATGTGCTCTTTGTTTTAGATTTTCAGCTAAAACTTTTTTAGCAGAAGGAGTTGCTAATGCAGCAAAACCTTGAGGAATTAAAAAGTTACGACCGTAACCAGGCTTTACAGATACTACATCATCTTTAAATCCTAAGTTTTGTACGTCTTGTTTTAAAATAAGTTCCATGTTGTTGTCCTTATATTTTAGAAGTTAGGTTCTGCTGAACAGAAACCAGCGACTAGAGTTTTTAATTATTTTAATAAATCGGCCACGTATGGCATTAAAGCTAAGTGACGAGCTCTTTTTACAGCTACAGAAACTTTTCTTTGGTATTTTAATGAAGTTCCGGTTAAACGACGAGGAAGAATTTTTCCTTGCTCATTTACGAATTTCAATAAGAAATCAGCATCTTTATAATCGATGTATTTGATTCCTGATTTTTTGAAACGGCAATACTTTTTAGTTTTGTTAGTTTCAATGTTTAAAGGCGTTAAATATCTGATATCTCCGTCTTTTTTTCCTTTTGCAGATTGCTCTATTGTAGACATAATGATTAAGCTTTAGTAGATTTTAATTTTGCTCTTCTTCTCTCCGCCCATGAAATAGCATGCTTGTCTAAACTTACAGTTAAGAAACGCATAACTCTTTCGTCACGTCTAAATTCAGTTTCAAAAGCAATTAGAACTTCTCCTGATACTTTGAACTCAAATAAGTGATAAAAACCACTTTTTTTGTTTTGGATTTCGTAAGCCATTTTTTTAAGACCCCAATCCTCTTTTGATACCATTTCAGCTCCTCTGCTAGTAAGAAATTCTTCAAATTTCGTTACTGTTTCCTTCACCTGAACCTCAGATAAAACGGGATTTAAAATGAAAACAGTTTCATAATGATTCATAAATAAAAAATTTATTTGTTAAAATTGGGTGCAAAAGTAACCATTATTTTTAAATATACAACACATTTTTTCTATTATTCGTCATAATGCAAAAATTATACGTCTATTTTAGTTTTTTTTCCAAAAAAACTATACATTTACTACTGCTATCCTGAATTTATTCTAAATTTAAATGTTATGAAACTAAACTGTGTTGTTGTGGATGATAGTTCTATACAAAGGACAATTATTGCAAAATTAGTTAATAATCACCCAGGTTTGCACTTAATCGGGGATTTTTCTAATGCAATAGAAGCAAAAAGTTGTATCTCATTAAATAATATCGACTTAATTTTTCTTGATATAGAAATGCCAGTCATTAATGGCTTTGATTTTCTTGATGGTTTAAAATCTAAACCACAAATTATATTTATCACTTCTAAGGCTGAATACGCCCTGAAAGCTTTTGATTATGATGCCACTGATTATCTGCAAAAACCAATTGCCGTAGACCGTTTCAATGCTTCTGTAAAAAGAGCAATTGACATGCATTTGCTTAAAAAAGAAGTCAAAGAAGAAGAAGGCGAACATATTTTTATTAAAAGCAACCTTAAAAAGCTTAAAATATTTACGGCTAAAATCAAATGGATTGAAGCTTTTGGAGATTATGTAAGAGTGGTTACAGAAGACGACAGTAATCTGGTACTTTCAACAATGAAATCTTTTGAAAATGATTTATCAAAAGACAAATTCATTCGTGTACACAAATCATATATCATTAATATTGATAAGGTAGAACGCTTTAATAGTAAATTTGCAGAAATCGGTATTACTAAAATTCCGCTTAGTCGAAACAAAAAGGAAGATTTAGTAAAAGCATTGTCGACATCTAATTAATAGAAATCGACATTGACCACAACTTTTATAGCTCTGTACTGAGCAACCGCTTCAAAACTATTCAACATTTTCTGAATAGTTTTTTTTGTGTTTCCTAAATGCAGGTTCTGAGGGATTTTAATTAATATAGTCCTTATATATTCGTTTCGAATTCTACTGATAGCCGGTTCTTCCGGACCCAAAACCGGCATATTCAGGTTTTGACTTAAAACCTGATACAGCCACATGGATCCTTCTTTCAATTTCTCAAATTCACGATGTTTTATCGTTAATTTAATAATCCTGAAATACGGCGGATATTTATAAATCTGTCTGTCATACAACTGCTCCTTATACATACCTATATAATTATGGTTTGTAACTTGCTGAATTGTATTATGATCTGGGTTATAAGTCTGAATCACAACTTTACCTTGTTTTTCAGATCTTCCTGCTCTTCCCGCAACTTGCGTCATCATTTGAAAACTGCGCTCAAAAGCCCTGAAATCAGGATGATGTAGCATATTATCTGCATTCATGATTCCGACTAAACTCACATTATCAAAATCTAAACCTTTGGCTAGCATTTGAGTTCCAACCAAAATATCAATCTCCCGATTTTTAAAAGTATCGATAATCTTTTCAAAACCAAATTTACCACGGGTTGTATCCTGATCCATTCTGGCCGTTTTAGCTTTCGGAAAAAGCGATAACAACTCCTGCTCTATTTGTTCTGTTCCAAAACCTTTAGTCGTTAAATCAATACTGGAACAGCTGTGACAATGCGTTGGTTTTGCAATTGAATATCCACAATAATGGCAGCGCAATTGATTTTTAAATTTATGAAAAGTCAAACTCACATCGCATTGCTGACAATGTGGTACGTGTCCGCAGGTGAGACATTCTATTATAGGAGAATATCCTCTTCTGTTTTGAAACAAAATCACTTGTTCGCCCAAAGACAAAGCTTCGGCCATTTCTTCTATTAAAACATCACTAAAATGCCCCGTCATTCGTTTTCTGAAATGCTTGTCTTTTAAGTCAACCAAAACAACTTCTGGCATTCGAACGTTTTTATAACGTTCTGTAAGCGTAACCAAACCGTATTTTTCGCTCTGCGTATTAAAATAGGTTTCAATACTTGGCGTTGCAGAACCTAAAAGTACTTTTGCATTATGAAAATTTGCCAGAACAATAGCCGCATCTCTGGCATGATATCTCGGCGCCGGATCTGTCTGTTTAAAAGTCTGTTCGTGTTCTTCATCCACAATCAATAAACCTAAATCATTGAAAGGTAAAAACAATGCCGACCTCGCTCCTATTACAATTTGTGCTTTTTCTGAATTCTCGAGTGTTTGTTTCCAAACTTCAACTCTTTCATTATTACTATATTTAGAATGAAAAACAGCTACTTTATCTCCAAAATGAAGTCGTAAACGAGAAACCAATTGTGTTGTAAGCGCAATTTCCGGAAGCAGATATAAAACCTGTCTTCCTGTTTGCAGATATTCTTCGATTAATTTAATATAGATTTCAGTTTTTCCGCTTGAAGTTACGCCGTGAAGCAAGCAGACTTCTTTTTCAGAAAAACTCTCTTTTATTGCTGTAAAAGCATCTTGCTGCGCTTCGCTTAACTGTAATTCTTTATCTGTTTTTTCTCCGTTAAATAAAATACGGTCTTGCTGTAAATAATATTCCTCGAAAATTTCATTCTTAATCAAAGTTTTTACAACTGCTGAAGTTGAGCCTGAAACTTCAACCAGTTTATTAACTGTTATGGGCTTTTTTTCTGAAGCGCTTATTTGAAAATAAGCCAAAACAATTTCTTTTTGCTTATCACTTCTCAAAATATCCAGCAAATTCATCAAACCTTGATCTGTTTCGTACTGTGAATGTAATTTTACATACCGAACCAGTTTTGGTTTGTAGCTTTCTTTTATTTCTTCTTCTAAAACAATAATATCTTTTGCTATTAATTTTTGAAGAATAGGCAGAATATTTTTTCTATTTAAGATTGAAGCAATTTCCTGAACCTTAAGCGAACTTTGATGCTGCAGCGCTTCATAAACCAAAAATTCATCATCAGAAAGTTCAGAATCGTTAACAATAACTTCTGGTTTATATGAAACAATAGTTTCGCTTTCTAATAATAATCCGGTTGGAAATGCTCCACGATACACATCGCCAATACCGCACATATAATAATTAGCAACCCAAAGCCAATGTTTAATCTGCGTTTCGGTTGCAATTGGTTTTTCATCTAAAATTTGATGGATTTCTTTAGCCTCATATAATGTGGGCGCATTTTCATGTGTATCTAATACAAGTGCCGTATATATTTTGCTTTTACCAAAAGGCACCGCCACACGCATTCCTTTTTTTATAAAATGGAATTCGGCCTCAGAAACACGATATGTAAAGGTTTTTGCTAAGGAAAGCGGTAAAATAACTTCGATAAAAAACATGCAGATATTTTAATAAAGATTGAAGAATGAATTTGAACAAAAATATTTAATTTCTTTCAAACCAGTTCTTCATTTGAATTCCGTCTAAAAGCTTAAAATCTTTAGTATTATCAGTAAAAAAAATCAATTGATTCTTAATTGTGGTTATCTTTTTATATCAGAAACAATTTCTTCTGCAGATTTTTCAGATGCAAAAGCTCCAAAAGATTTATAGAAATTATTCTCTTTTGATTTATTACTTTTAATAGACTTTGTTAATCGCTCTATAAGTTCAATTTTATTTGAAAAACTAAGTCCTTCAAATAAATTTGAGTAGGTTTCCAATATATTTTTATCCGTTACAGTCATATATCCTCATTATTAGTTCAAACAAAATTAAACTATTTTTTAACTATAATCTGAATTTAATAATTATCTGTTACTTTTTTCCTGAAGATTTTTGAGCCAAATACTCATCAACCAATTTCAAAGTATGGTTTAAAGATTCTGTATTAGTCCAGTCTTCATGACCCGGAATAATATATTTTGGATTCTTAAATTTTGCCTTTACTTTCCCAATCGATTTTTTCCATTCTTTTACGTCAGAATCCGCTAAATAACCAAGGTCTATGGCATCGGCACTTTTTATAAAACAAGCTCCGTAAAGCACTTTTTCTTTATCAAACCAAGCTACAATATTATCAGATGCATGACCTTTTCCGGGATAATAAACCTCAAAAGTATGCTGCCCGACTGTAAAAAACTTATCATTTGGAATTATAAATTCTGCTCTCGGTTTGTTTTCTTTTTTAAGAATATCATCTGTTAACTTAATCGAATATGTTTTGATTCCTTTTTTTCTGTAAAAATCAAATCCTCCTGCACGATCATCGTGAGAATGGGTCGCAAAAAGCATTATCACATCTTTATTATGTTTTGCTTTTATACTATCTAATAAAGGCTGAAACTGAGTTTCGTCCCAAGGTGCATCAAACATCACAACACCTTTATCTGTAACAAGATACATGGCATTGGCAGAAATCAACGTTCCATTATAATCATGAAATGTTTTATAAACATAAAAGTCACCTGTAAGATGACTTATTGGTAATGGAGAATTCTTCTTTTGTCCAAAACTATTTAAGGTTATGACTAAGAATAAAACTATTGAAGCTAATTTTCGCATTTAATTTTGAATTAGTTTTTTACACGTGTCCAGTATTGTGTTCTTCCCATAATCGAAATACCAACATAGCCGCGAAGTTTTAATTTATCTGCAGATTCTAATGAGATATAACATTTGTATTTTTTACCGCTTGTTGGGTCTAAAATTGTTCCTCCGTTATATTCAGCACCGTCTTTTTTAAGACCGTTTATTATGGTCATTCCTAAAATTGGTTTGTTTTTTTCGGCACCTTCACACTTTATACAAACATCTTTTTTATGATTCTCGCGAAGTATTTCTGTTACCTTCCCGTAAATTTTTCCTGATTTTTCGTAAATCTCAACTACAGATTTAGCTTCTCCCGTTTCATCATCTATGGTCTTCCATTTTCCTATAACACTTTGAGCCTGAATACTCATTGCAAAGAAAAACACACCAATCGTTAACATCCAATTTTTCATATTATTTATTTTTTTTTTGTTTTAATTTTCTGATAGAAGCATTCAATTCGAACCCTAAAAGCAGAATCATACAGTTTATCCAAATATAAAACATTAGAATTAATAATGTTCCAATAGAACCATAAAGTTCGTTGTATTTTGAAAATTTTATAACCCAAATCCCAAAAAAGAACGAAGATATAACAATTAGTATCGTTGTAAAAACAGATCCAATGCTTATAAAAGGCACTTTATTGTACTGTTTTGTACCATAACGCAATAATATTGAAGATGTTATCAAAATCATTAAAACAACGAATAAATATCGTCCTAAAATTATAAGCGGAATACGATCACTCAATACATCCTGAATGATTGTTTTTTGAATAAAAACCTCAAAAACAACAATTGTAGCTACTGTTACAAACAATATAATGGTCATTACAAGCGAAATTGCCAATGCCACTAGATACTGACTAAAAAATCCGCGTTTGTCAAATACGTGTTTAGACGATTCAAAACCGCTTAAAATTCCGTTAATGCCATTTGCCATCAAGAAAATAGAAAGCAAAAATCCCGAAGATAATAAGCCCGAATGACTATTATTTAAGATATCGCTGATAATTTTACTAATTGCATCATAAGTATTTGGAGGAACGCCTTGCTGCACAAACTGCAGAAAGTCATTTTGAAAATTATCTATAGGAATAAACGGAATTAAGTTTAGAATAAATAACGTAAAAGGAAACAAAGCCATAAAAAAGCTAAAAGAAACTGCGCTTGCATGATACGAAAAAGCTCCTTCAAGAATTCCTAAAGTGTACATTTCGAGTAAATCATACAAAGAAAATCCCTCTAACCAAGGGAGTTTTATTCTTTTAAAAAGTCGGGCCACATTGCGTATTATGGGCAATTTTTCAATCCGATCTTCTATCTCTTTCGACATATATTTTTTGATTTTAGATTTTAGAGTGCAGATTTTAGATTACAATCAAACTCATAACTTATAACTCAAAATTCATAACTTCATTAAAAAGCCTTTAAGCTCAAATCCATATTATAAACAGAATGCGTTAAAGCGCCTGATGAAATATAATTTACACCGCATAAAGCATATTCACGAACCGTTTTTTCACTGATATTTCCCGAAGATTCTGTCTGACATTTTGTACCAATCAAATTTACTGCCGTTTTTGTATCTTCATAATTAAAGTTATCAATCAGGATTCTGTGCACGCCGTCGCTCAGTAAAATTTCTCTAATTTCATCTAGATTACGGGCTTCAACAATGATTTTCAAATCCAGATTATTCTCTTTTAAATACTCTTTCGTTTTTGAAATAGCACGTGTAATTCCGCCCGCAAAATCAATATGATTGTCTTTCAGCATAATCATATCATAAAGGGCAAAACGGTGATTTTCACCTCCGCCTATTTTTACAGCCCATTTTTCGGCAACTCTAAAATTGGGCGTTGTTTTACGTGTATCTAATATTTTAGCGTTTGTTCCTTCTAAAAGCTTCATTAAATGTTTTGTTTTTGTCGCAATGGCAGACATACGCTGCATGGTGTTCAAAACCACTCTTTCGGCCTTTAAAATAGACCGTGAGCTTCCAGAAACTTCAAAAACAACTTCTCCATATTCTACATGCGTTCCGTCTTCAATAAAAGTTTTTACTTTTAATTTTGGATCTACATGTTCGAATATCATTTTAGCAAGTTCAACACCGGCAATTATTCCCTGATCTTTTACCAATAATTTTGCCTGACCATGAGCAGTATCGGGAATACAGGCAAGTGAACTGTAATCGCCCGGTCCAACATCTTCTCTAATGGCATTACTTATCAAAAGTTGCAATTCTGCTTGAAATTGAGCTTCGCTTATCATTTTTATAATTTTAATAATATGCTAAATTAGGACTTATTTTATGGATTTAAAAGTTTCCTTTCTGCTAAAAGTTTCTTATCACCTTAAATTTATATTTAGCCACAGATTAAAAAGATTAAAATGATTTCAAAAAAATCTGTGCTAATCTGTGTAATCTGTGGCTAATAATTTTTCCAATCAAAATGTACGTCAACAATTAAAAACATTAAATATCTTTGAGGTTCAATCAAGCAAAATTTATGGGATTAATTAAAGATATTTACTCGGTTTCTTTTTACGAAAAATTCAGTCAGGCTGTCGCCGAAGTACATCCGGCATTCAACAAACAAAAATTTATTGAGACAATTTACGAAGGTGATTTTGCTCAAAAAGAATGGAAAGAAAGAATGAAACATACCACAGTTGTGTTTCATCAATTTATGCCTCAAAACTTTCCCGAAGCCGTTTCCTTAATTGATAAAATTATAGAAAATCTAAAGAAAAATAATTTTGCAGACAGCAATCTGGCTTTCATTTTCTTTGCCGATTATATCGAAATATACGGTTTAGACGATTTTAAAACTTCGGCGAAAGCCTTTGTTTCTATAACACAATTTATAAGCTGTGAATTTGCCGTTCGTCCTTTTATTTTAAAATATAAAGAACAAATGATCGACGAAATGACAAAATGGTCTCTGCACGAAAATCACCATGTTAGAAGATTAGCCAGTGAAGGTTCCCGCCCAAGATTACCATGGGCAATGGCAATTCCGTTTTTGAAAAAAGATCCTTCTTCTATTCTTCCAATATTAGAAAATCTAAAAAACGATCCTTCTGAATATGTCCGCAGAAGCGTTGCCAATAACTTAAATGATATTGCAAAAGATAATCCGCAAATTGTGTTAGAAATCGCCAATAAATGGAAAGGACACAGCAAGGAAACCGACGGAATTATTAAGCATGGCTGCCGAACTTTATTGAAACAAGGTCATCCGGAAATTTTAGGTCATTATGGTTTAGAAAGCACGAATATTGAGCTTTCTTCTTTTGAAATTAAAACACCTATTGTAAAAATTGGGGATTATCTTCAGTTTCAATTTCACTTAAACAATAAAAACGAAGAACCAAAAACAATTCGTTTAGAATATGCTGTTCATTATAAAAAAGCAAAAGGGCATTTGGCGAAAAAAGTCTTTAAAATCAGTGAGAAGATTTACCAGCCGAATCAATTAACTAAAATCGAAAGAAATCAATCTTTTAAACTGATTACAACGAGAGTTTTTCATACTGGAGCGCATCAGTTGTCGATTATTATTAATGGAACGGAGAGTGAGGTTTTAGAGTTTGAATTGATTGATTAAAAAACAAATTTCATAAATCATCAAGGTTTTAACTGTCCTGTTTGTCATTTCGACGAAGGAGAAATCTCCGCGAGTAGCTCCTCAACGAAAACCCAATCTTTGTAGAGTTTCTTGTGGAGATTTCTCCTTCGTCGAAATGACAAAAAAACCGAAATATCATAAAAAATGAATTTGAACAACTAGCTATTTTGCTTACTTTTATAATTTAGATAAATCCAAAAACAACTTTTCTTAATCTAAATTAAGTTACAGATTTCTATCACAACTGTAATTTTGTTTTCAAATCAAATAAAAATACCATGTCAAATATCAGTTTAATTATCGAAGAACGTGCTGCCAATATTGGCAACTTTATGGTGGGTCGTTTATTGCCTTTCCGTGAAAAAAGAGCTGTCGGCCCATTTGTATTTATTGATCATATGGGACCTGCACATTTAAGTGATCACGAAAATATGGATGTTCCTCCACATCCGCATATCGGACTTTCGACGCTTACTTTTTTGTTTGAAGGAAGCATTATGCACCGCGATAGTTTAGGAACAGAATTAGAAATAAAACCAGGTGCCGTAAACTGGATGACAGCCGGAAAAGGAATCGTTCACTCTGAAAGAACTCCTGAATATTTAAGACATTCAGACAAAATGCTTCACGGACTCCAGATTTGGGTTGCACTTCCTAAAGAATTAGAGCAAATGGATCCGAATTTTGCACATGTTGAAGCAGATGACATTCCGGCTTGGGAAGAAGACGGAGTTTCATACAAATTAATTGCTGGTGAAGCTTTTGGAAAAAAATCTCCGGTTCCTGTTTATAGTCCGCTTTATTTTATTGAAATCAAAAGTACTGAGGCTAAAAAAATAAACATTGGCAAGGATTTATTCGGCGAAAGCGGTTTGTATATTTTAGAAGGAAGTATCAAAAGCGGTGAACACGTTTATGATCCAAAACAAATTCTAATTACAACTGACAGTACGCTTTGCGAGTTTGAAATTGCCGAAAATTCTACCGTATATATCTTTGGCGGACAACCGTTTCCTGAAGAACATTTCATCTTTTGGAATTTTGTTTCTTCGGATAAAAACCTCATCGAAAAAGCTAAAAAAGACTGGACAGAACAGACTTTCCCAAAAGTTCCGGGCGAAACTGAATTTGTTCCATTACCTGAACCAAGAATCAAATAAATTATGGATACAATCTCAGCAAAAATAGATACTCGTTTGTATCGAACGGAAATTACATCAGCAAGCGACAATGTTTTAATTTCTGATGAACCGCAGGAATTGGGCGGGAAAAATTTAGGATTAAATCCAACTGAACTTTTGGCAGCATCTTTGGCTTCCTGCACTGTAATTACTTTACGAATGTATATTAATCGTAAACAATGGGACGTTTCTGAAATTAATGTCAAAATTGATTTTGAAAGAGATTCTGAGCGAAGTGTATCCGTATTTACAAGAAAAATTGAAGTAATTGGCGAAGTTGACGAAACTCAAAGACAACGTTTAGAAACGATTGCTAACAGCTGCCCAATTCACAAAACACTTACACATTCAATAGAAATTAAAACCACATTAATATAATCATGGAAATTCAACAAATTAATGATACAAAAAAAGGATATTTTGAAGCCATCGAAGATGGAAAAGAAGCCGGAAAAATGACATACACCTGGGCTGGAGATTCAAAATTCATTATTGACCATACTGAAGTAAGTCCAGATTTTAACGGAAAAGGTGTCGGTAAAAAATTAGTGATGGCTGCTGTGGATTATGCAAGAACTAACAATGTAAAAATCATTCCGCTTTGTCCTTTTGCAAAAAGCGTTTTTGATAAGGTTGAGGAAATACGTGATGTACTTTCTTAAAAGAGATACTAAGGTTCTGAGTTTTTTTTAACCGCAAAGCACACAAAGAATTACGCAAAGTGCGCAAAGTTTTTTTCGTAGAGACGCACAGCAGTGCGTCTTTCGCATTTTATAGACATCAGGTTTGTCATTTCGACGTAAGGAGAAATCGCACTCGGGAATCCACAAAGATTGACGATTCCCTTTGTCGAGTTTCTAGTGCGATTTCTCCTTACGTCGAAATGACATAAATTATCGATTCTGCATGCGTGAATGGATTAAAATCCATCCCTACAATATTTAACGTTCCTTCGGAACTCTTTTTAAATTCTTTATACAACCAGCTTAGCGAACTTCAAAAACCTTTAACCACTTTCCAAAAAACTTTGCGAACTTTGCGAAAAATCTCAGCGCTCTTTGCGTTAAAAAAACAACACAAAGAAATTCAATTTTTAAATTTCTCCGAAAAGTCGTATATTTGCATGTAATTTAAACTTAGAGTATGACAAGGATAATTACGCTTTTCTGTATTTTTATAGCACAAATCGGCTTTTCTCAAACAGCTGAAAGTTATTTAGAAAAAATCAGAAATAATGAAGCTCTCTTAACAGCTTTCTTTCAACAAATGCCAAAAGGAGGCGATTTACACCACCATTTTTCAGGATCAGTTTACGCAGAACCACTTTTAGAAAGAGCTATTGCAGAAGATTTTTATTTGAATTTAGAAACCATGGCGGTTTCGAAAACCAAACCTGAAAAAGGAAACTGGCAGACTTTTTCTTCTCTAAAAAATGATGGCAAATTAGATTATTACCAACAGCAAGTAATGCAAACCTGGTCGGTTAAAGATTATAACGGTTCTGTTCCTTCTGATGATCAGTTTTTTGATTCTTTTCAAAAATTCGAGCCTACCATAAAAGGTCATTTTGCTGAAGGAATGCTCGAATTAAAAAAACGTGCCATTGCAGAAAATGTAAGCTATATCGAAACGCAATTATCAACCATTCCGTGCGATATGAATGTTTCAGATTTAACTGATTTCAATACAAAATTGCGTAAGGCAGCTAATCAAAAAGACGAAAAAGCGGTTACAAAACTTTTAGACGAATTGTATAAATCGATTCAGAAAAAAGACGCTAAAAAATATGCTGATGATTTCAACAATAATTTCATAGCAAAACTCCACAAAGATTTAAAAATAGATGATGAGCGTTTTACAATGCGCTATCAAAACTTTGTACTGCGTTTTATGGAACCTGTTGATTTATTTAAAAACTTGGTTATCGCTTTTATTTCTTCTAACGAAAGTAAATTGACTGCGGGTGTAAATATCGTTTCTCCAGAACATGGCGAAAATTCTATGAAAGATTATTGGTTACACATGGAAATGTTTAAATATTGTCACTCTAAATTTCCAGATGTAAAATATACGCTTCACGCAGGAGAATTGACTTTAGGTTTAGTGCAGCCGGAAGATTTAACGTGGCATATTAACGATGCAATTTATATTGCAGGCGCAAACAGAATTGGTCACGGAGTTGATATTGCTTACGAAGCAAACTCATACGATTTATTGAAATACATGTCTAAAAACAACATTCCAATTGAGATCAATTTAGTGAGTAATGAATTCATTTTGAAAGTAAAAGAAAACAGACATCCGTTTACGCTTTACAAAGAATTTAATGTGCCAATTGTAATCAGTACAGACGATGCAGGAATTCTAAGAAGCAATATGACAGAACAATACGTTTTATTAGCTAAAAGATATCCTGATGTTAATTACGAAACAATAAAGAAATACGTTTACAACAGCATCAATTACAGTTTTATTCAAGATGAATCGGTTAAAAAACAATTGATTAAAGATCTTGATAATAGATTTAAAGTTTTTGAAGCGAAGTTTTCTAAAAATTAAAGCTGTATCATCTTTGCGAAATTGCACGCAGATTTTAAACAGATTTAAGCCGATCAACGCAGATTTACTTAAACCAAAAAATTAAAAAATAAAATCTGCTGAATCTGCTAAATCTGCGGGAAAAATATACTCTCGCAGATTTAGCAGATTTGGCAGATAAAAATTCATTCAATATGATTCTAGAAGCCGCATATCTTTTTGTAAAACCTGAATTAGCAAATCAATTTGAAGTTGATTTTGCAAAAGCAAGCCAATATATTTCGTCTATTAAAGGTTATTTAGGACATCGATTAGAGAAATGTCTGGAAGTCGAAAACAAATATCTTTTATTAGTCGATTGGAATACACTTGAAGATCACACAGTAGGTTTTAGAACTTCTGAAGCTTATCTGGAATGGAAAAACATTCTGCATCATTATTATGAACCGTTTCCTGTTGTAGAACATTTCGAAACCGTTTTTGAGAATAAAAAATAGAGCCCGCAGATTTTACAGATTCAACGGATTTACACAGAATTAATTTAAAAAAATCTTTTTAATCCTTTTAATCTGTGGCAAAAAAATAATTCGTGCTAATTCGTGCAATTCGTGGCAAAATAAAAGAACAATGAATATCAAACTCATCGCCATTGGCAAAACAGATAATAAATCGCTTCAAACTTTGATTGACGATTATACCAAACGTTTGTCTTTTTATATCAAATTTGATCTGGAAATTATTCCCGATATCAAAAACGTAAAAAACTTATCTGAAAGCCAGCAAAAGGAAAAAGAAGGCGAATTGATTCTGTCAAAACTTTCACCAACCGATCAATTGATTTTATTGGATGAGAATGGGAAAAACTTCTCAAGCGTTGGTTTTTCAGAAGAATTACAAAAGAAGATGAATTCGGGAATCAAAACTTTGGTTTTTGTAATTGGCGGCCCATACGGATTCTCTGATACAGTTTACAGCAAAGCGCAGGGAAAAGTTTCGCTTTCGCTGATGACGTTTTCACATCAAATGGTTCGTTTATTTTTTATCGAACAATTGTATCGTGGCTTTACGATTTTACGTAATGAACCTTATCATCACCAATAAAATTAGTATTCAGTCACAGTTTTCAGTGCTCAGTTTTTTAGTTAATGAATTCTACCGGAAGTTTATCAAGATTGTAAGTCACATGTTTTTGCAGTAGAATTTTATATTGTATATATTCTTCATAACTCATGTTCTTATCGAAGAAAAACACCAAATCTGGCACTCTTTCAAATTTTAAAGTGTAGAAACGTTGTAGTATTTCTGAAATTTTTATTTCCTTATTTGCCATGAAAACCTGTTTTTTCCCTTTTCTAAAATAAACAACAAGATTTTCTCTATTTGGTTTTTCCGTTTTATAAAACACTTTCGTGAAAGGCACAAAGGCTAAATTCTTCCCGATAGAATCTGCATAAGAATAATAATTTTCGGCATTTTCATTTTTGTGGGCGCTGTCGGCTCGCTTTTTTTCCTGTAATTTCATTACTTCCGGAATTACTACTTTTAGAGGAAGACGTTTGTCAATATTGAAAATCCAGTTGGTTGAAATTATTGCGCTTTTTCGGTTTACATCTGCAATTGTATCTTGTCCTTCGGTTTCAAAAAAGATATAAATTGGTGAAAGATCTTGTACATCTTTTACAATTGTTATGTTTGATTTTGGAAGTAGAACATCTTGTTTTTTTTCGCAGGAAAATAATAAACAGATTATGATCAAAGAGAAGTATTTCATATTATTTAATTTTTTATCTAATGATTTTACTCAAAGTTTGTCATTCCGAGGAACGAGGAATCGCACTAGTATTTCCTCAAAGAATGTCGCCAATCTGTGTCGAGTTCCGAGTGCGATTCCTCGTTTCTCGGAATGACAAATCTGTCGTTTAAATAGTATTCAAATTCAATTTGTTGTATAAAGCCACACATTCAATCGCTTCCTTCACATCATGAACTCTTAAAATTTTCGCGCCTTTTGTCAACGCAATTGTATTTAGAAACGTTGTTCCGTTTAAAGCTTCCTGCGGCGTGATATTAAGTGTTTTATAAATCATTGATTTTCGAGAAATTCCAGCCAAAACAGGTAATTCTAAAAGATTAAAAAGCTCCATTTTTTGCATGACTTCATAATTCTGATCGGTTGTTTTGGCGAAACCAAATCCTGGATCGAGAATCAAATCGTTGATTCCTAAAGCTCTTGCCTGTTTCACTTTTTCAGAAAAATAGAAAAGTATCTCTTTTACAATATCTTCATATTCTGTCAAACTCTGCATGGTCTGCGGATTACCACGCATGTGCATCATAATGTACGGAACGTTGTATTTTGCAATAACATCAAACATTTTATCGTCTAACTCTCCTGCTGCAATATCGTTTATAATCGCTGCGCCACTTTCTATGCTCGCTTTTGCTACTTCGGCTCTAAAAGTATCAATTGACAATAAAGCTTTCGGAAAATGCTTTAAAATCAATTCTATAACAGGAATAATGCGGTCAATTTCTTCTTGTTCCGAAACAAATTCGGCGCTGGGTTTGCTTGAATAAGCACCAATATCAATAAATGAAGCGCCTTCAGACAGCATTTTATCTACCTGAGAAATAATTTCATCTTCGTTTTTATATTTTCCTCCATCAAAGAAAGAATTAGGCGTAACATTCAAAATTCCCATAACTTTAGGAATCGATAAATCTATAAGTTCGCCTTTACAATTAATTGTCATTTGTTTTGTTATTTTTTGTTTCAGGTTTCAGGTTTCAAGTTCTAGAACTTGCGCAATCTGCATCAACTTGAAACCTGAAACTTGAAACTTTTATTATTTTTTAGTTTCAAGTTATTCCCGTTAACACTTTGTTTAGAAAAAACTTGAAACAAAGGAAACCTTAAACTTGAAACTCTTTAATTTAATCCTTATTTTTGGAGAAATTTTAGCAAATATACAGCAATAAATGAAGAATACTTCCCTTGAATTTGATAATGTAATTACGGTTTGCCGCACCTTATTTATCAATAAAATGAAAGATTACGGCAGTGCATGGAGAATTTTAAGACTTCCCTCATTGACCGATCAAATTTTCATAAAAGCACAACGAATCAGAAGTTTACAGGAAAATGATGTTCGTAAAGTTGATGAGGATGAAAAAGGAGAATTTATCGGAATCATCAATTATTCTATCATGGCTTTAATTCAGTTAGAATTGGGCGTTGTTGATCAGCCTGATTTGGATGTTGAAAAAGCAACCGAATTATATGATGCCAAAGTAAAATTAACCAAAGATTTAATGGAAGCTAAAAATCACGATTATGGCGAAGCGTGGCGTGATATGCGTGTGAGTTCTTTAACTGATTTAATTTTGCAGAAGTTACTTCGCGTAAAACAAATTGAGGATAATAAAGGTCTGACTTTAGTTTCTGAAGGAATTGATGCTAATTATCAGGATATGATTAATTATTCTGTTTTTGCCTTGATTCTAAACCCAATAAACAAATAAAATTCCAAAAAATAAATTCCAAATTCCAATTTTTCAACAAGATTTTGGAATTTGGATTTTCAAATATTGGAATTTTAAATTTAATATTTACCCTATGAAAAACATCATTACTCAATTCTCCCGATTATTTGTCGGTGTATTATTTATCATTTCCGGATTAATCAAACTAAATGATCCTGTTGGGTTCTCATATAAATTAGCCGAATATTTTAGTGAACCTGTTTTCAATATGCCATTTTTAGAACCATTGGCTTTAGGTTTAGCTATTTTTCTGGTAATTTTAGAAGTAGTTTTGGGTGTAATGTTACTAGTGGGATATAAAGCTAAAACAACAATTTGGGCATTATTGCTTTTAATCGTTTTCTTTACGTTCCTTACCTTCTACTCTGCTTATTTTGATGTAGTAAAAGATTGCGGATGTTTTGGCGACGCTTTACATTTAACACCTTGGCAGTCATTCACAAAAGATGTTGTTTTATTATTCTTTATTTTGATTTTATTCATCAATCAAAAATTAGTAAAACCTTTATTTTCAAATACAGTTACAAATGCAATTACTATTGTAAGTGTTACTTTAAGTGCAATTATGGCGTATTGGGTTTTAAACCATAATCCAATAAAAGATTTCCGTCCATACAAAGTTGGAACTAACATCGAAAAAGGAATGGAAATTCCGGAAGGCGCTCCAAAATCTGTAGTTGAAATGGTGTTTATTTATAAAGTAAACGGAGTTGATAAAGAATTTACAGAGAAAGATTTAATGAATATTCCGGAAGGTGCCACTTTTGTGGACAGAAAGGACAAAGTGATTACAGAAGGTTACGTACCGCCAATTCACGATTTTACAATGACAAAAGACGATTCTGACTACAAAGCAGAATTATTAAAAGAACCTAAACTCTTGATTTTTGTAACCTATGATCTGGCTTTATCAAATCCAGACGGAATGAAAAAACTAGCAAAAGTTACTGCAGATGCAAAAGCAAAAGGTTATAAAGTAATTGCAATGACAGCTTCTGGAGCTGAGGAAATTGCAAAAGCAAAAAAACAATACAATTTAGATGTTGATTTTTATTTTTGCGATGCAACAGCTTTAAAAACTGTTGAAAGAGCCAATCCAAGTATCGTGGTTTTACACAAAGGAACAGTAGTTCAAAAAGTGCACTACAACGATGTTGATGATTTAAAACTATCTGATGTTGCTTATGGCATTTAACAATATTTGACAACAATTAAAGACGCCAATATTCTATTTTTTAGATATATTGGCGTTTTTTTTTTAGCACAAAACCAACAACCAAATCTTAAATAAAACCAATTTATAACTATGATGACAAAATTACTAAGGCTGTTTTTTTCAAATCCTTTCCTGTTTTTATTTATATTATTTTTAATTATTTATGCCGCTTATGATTTTTATATTCACAAATCTTCTGGTACACATTTAGTTTCTCTTCAGATTTTGGCATTAATTACAGGAGTAATTTTTGAAAGCAGGAGAATTTCAAATAAATGGACAACATCCGTTTTTATAGGAATCCTTTCTTTTATTTTTATATTTTTCCTCGGTTCTTTTTTATGCAGTATAGTTGATGAATCAAATTGTAGTCTTGAATTCATTTTGAATAGAAGCCTTGTATTTTGGCCTTTTATATTTTTTGTCTTTTATGTTATTTATTCCCGAATATTTAACGAACGAAATATTACTCCAAAACTAACAGAAGGCATCACATTATTTCTCTCGATTGCCATGATATATTGGGTAGTTGATAACGGTTTGATCAACTTTGACAACATAATTTCCCAAACCTTAATAGTTATTGGTATTTCATTTTCGTTATTTTCTTTTTTTCATGCTTTTACAAAAACTCATTTATCAGACAGAAACAAATTTATCTTAAGTATTTGGAGCTCAATAATCATGATGTTTTTTGCTATAGATAATCTAAATTCAATTTATGAAAATCACAATGCTACTAACTCAGATGATATTCTACAGGGAATATACGTTGCAGTTCAATATTTTCTTTTAGGGGTTTCGAGTATTTATATGATTCAGAATTTCATGATGCTTATTGGTTTTCTGCCACGATGGAAAAGATTTTTCAATTCAAAATATTTTGAAGAATTCAGAGAACTCAAAGACGAGCATATTGATAGATATTCTGAAGAACAAGTGAGTTATTTAGATTCGATATTTTGTGCTGTTTTTATAGGTTCCATTTTCTTTTTGAACTATTATTATGACTTTGTTTCCAGACAATTTGCAATTTGGATTACCTTTATAATTTTCCCTTTTATCATTAGTATTTACAATTATCTTTTAGTAAGGAAAAGATTTTAAATATAATAATAATCCTATATTTGACTCAATCAAAAACAAAATCAAACCTATGAAGAGATTAATTAAATTATCAGTTATTTTATTAATAATTACTAGTTTTGGCTGCACAAGCGATCCTTATAACTGTACTACATCCCCACCTTCTGTTACTTTTGAATTTGTAGATAAAACTTCTGGAGAAAATTTATTTAAAAATGGCACATTTGATGCAAAAAAGGCGGTAACCATAACTGATTTAAACGAAAACAAAATAATACAGTATGCTTACCTGAAAGAAGATAATCTTTATCGCCTTGGCTTCAATGCTATGGGATGGGATGCGGGAACATTTAAATATGCTGTAAAGATAGAAGACAAAAGTATTTTTGAGTTTCATGTTTCTACTGAAAAAAGAAAAAGTGAGCATTGTAGTTCTACTGTAATAACATCCCTGCAAATCAAAAATGTAGAATTTCAGGAAGATAAAACAACTGGAGTTTATAAGATTTTAATTGATACTCAAAACCAATAATCGATGCCAAATACAATTAAGTTTTTTATTTTATCACTTATAATACTTTGCAATAGTACAGTTTTCAGCCAGACTGCAGATCAGCGGTATATTTTCTTTTTCCACAATAAATTTGTTGAAGAAAACGATTTGAATACTCCGCATCCTGAATATGGCAAAGCCGAATACAATGAAATTTTAGAATCATTTAGAAAAGATAATTTTATTGTTTTTAGCGAAAAAAGAAAGAAAAATACAAATGCTTCTGATTACGCAGAAAAGATTGTAAAACAAATCAAAACACTTCTGAAAAAAGGAGTTGCGCCAAATAAAATAACCGTAATTGGAACTTCAAAAGGCGGTTATATTGCACAATATGTTTCAACCTATTTAGCAAATCCTGATGTGAATTTTGTTTTTATTGGATGTTTTAGAGATGTAGATATTGAAGAAATTCCGGATATTAATTTCTGCGGAAATATTTTAACCATTTATGAAAAATCAGATATTTATGGCGTTTCGGCAATTAAAAGAAAAGAAACTTCAAAACTCAAAATAAATCATTTCAAACAAATTGAATTGAATACTAATTTAAAACATGGCTTTTTATATAAAGCTTTAGATGAATGGATTGTTCCATGCAAAAAATGGGCAAATGGAAATTATGATTTGAATTAAAAATCCCGAAAGAAAAACATAGCAAAGCCTTTAATAATTTAAATTTATTAAAGGCTTTTTTGCTTCAAACCTGACGTTTTTTTGCTTCCAAAATCATTACGTAAACTAAAAAATCAATCATTTTTTTGTCTTCAAAAAAGTAATGTTTAAAAAATCCTGAATTTCCTCTTCAACTATTACGATTTCATTCCTGTTTTTCTAACCGAAAATTAACTTTTTGTTACAAAATAAACGACTCTTCAAATTTTGTTAATCTGTATTTGGCTTTCCAATTGTTTGTTTAACTTTGTTAAAAATCATTTATCACATGAAACAAACGGCACTACTTATTATCGCATTTATAACTTTCTCATGCTCACAAGCTCAGAAAACAAGTTTTTCTAAAGAAGCTTTGTCTGAAAAATTATTAACTCTTGAAGGAGATCAGACTTCTTTCAAAAGCATTTTAAAAAAATATAAAGGAAAAACTTTAGTCATTGAAGTTTGGGCTTCATGGTGCGGCGACTGCGTAAAAGCAATGCCAAAAGTTAAGGAGCTGCAAGCTAATAATCCTGATGTTTCGTATTTATTCCTTTCTGCTGATAAAACGGCTGACAAATGGAAAATTGGAATTGAAAAACATGAATTAAAAGGCGATCATTTTATGATGAACGACGGAATGAAAGGTGTTTTTGGAAAAGCGATCGATTTAGACTGGATTCCAAGATATATTATCATTGACAAAACAGGAAAAATTGTTCTTTATCGTGCTATCGAAACTGATTTTGACAAAATCAATGAAACTTTAAAAAGCTTAAAACAAGCTTAAACAGCACACAAATTATAACAAAAAACAAAAAATTAAAAAATAACAAAAACTACCAAAATGAGAAAAAAGATTGTTGCAGGAAACTGGAAAATGCATAAAAACGCAGCACAAACTGAAGAATTGTTAAGCGAATTAATCACTAAAATACCAGCACAAACTACTGCACAAGTAATCGTTGCTCCAACATTTGTAAACTTACAAGCTGCTGTAGCAAAAGTAAAAAACACAACTATTGGTGTTGCTGCTCAAAACGTTCACCAGGCTGAAGGCGGTGCTTTTACAGGAGAAATTTCTGCAGATATGTTAACAAGTATTGGTGTTAATACAGTAATTTTAGGTCACTCTGAGCGTAGAGCTATTTTCCACGAAACTGATGCATTAATCGCAAGTAAAGTAGATACAGCTTTAAAACATGATTTAACTGTAATTTTCTGTTTTGGAGAAGAATTAAAAGATCGTCAATCAGGAAATCATTTCAATATTGTTGAAAACCAATTACGTGACGGAATTTTCCACATTGCAAAAGAATCCTGGGCAAAAGTTGTTTTAGCTTATGAGCCTGTTTGGGCAATTGGAACTGGAGAAACTGCTTCACCAGAACAGGCACAGGAAATGCACGAATTTATCAGAGAAACTATCCGTAAAGCCTTTGGAGCTGAAATCGCTGATGAAGTTTCTATTTTATACGGTGGTTCTGTAAAACCAGACAATGCTAAAGAAATTTTCTCTAAACCAGACGTTGATGGTGGTTTAATTGGAGGTGCTGCATTAAAAGCAGATGATTTCTTAGCAATTGTAACGGCTATCTAAATTTATTAGCCACAGATTAAAAAGATTTACACAGATTTATTTTCTATGACTTTTCGCCACGAATTCACAAATTCAAATTAAAAAAATTAGTGAATTCGCGGCAGAAAAAAAAATCCTTTTAATCCTTTTAATCTGTGGCAGAAAAAAAATATAAGCGATACTTAAATAGTATCGCTTTTTTTATGTTTTAAATAATTCTTAAATTAAGAATGTTCGATTAGATTTTTAAACAACTTCTGCTTTGGATTCTTACCTTTGCAAAAAAATTATTTATGTCGAATATTTATTTAGGATATCATTTTACTATTGAGCCAAAAGAACTTGGATCAGAAATTTTAGTGGCTGAATTAGGCGAAAAAGCGTTTGAAAGTTTTACAGAAACAGAAAACGGAATTTCGGCTTTTGTGAAGAAAGATTTATGGGATGAGAATATTCTGGATGATATTTATATTTTACAATCAGAAGAATTTAAAATTGAATATACAATTGAAGAAATCGATCAGGTAAACTGGAACGAAGAATGGGAAAAGAATTTTGAACCTATTGATGTTGACGGAAAATGCCACGTTCGCGCTCCTTTTCACCCAAAAACGGATGCGGAATTTGATATTGTAATCGAACCAAAAATGAGTTTTGGAACCGGACATCATGAAACAACTCACATGATGATTCAGCATTTATTAGAAATGGATGTAAAAGGTCTTAAAACTTTAGACATGGGCTGCGGAACTGCAATTTTGGCTATTTTAGCAGAAATGAAAGGCGCAGAACCAATCGATGCCATTGATATTGACAATTGGTGTTATTTAAATTCTATTGAAAATGCCGAACGCAATAATTGCAAACATATTAGCGTTTACGAAGGCGATGCTGCTTTATTAGCCGGAAAAAGTTACGATTTGATTATCGCTAATATCAACAGAAATATTTTATTAAACGATATGCAGAGTTATGTAGATTGTTTAAACAAAAACGGAATTATTTTATTTAGCGGTTTTTATGAAGAAGACATTCCGTTTATCGATGCCTCGTGCACTGAAAAAGGATTGACTTATGTTAAAAAACTTCAAAGAAACAACTGGGTTTCATTAAAATACGTAAATTAGTTAGTAGTAATTACAGCAGTACAAAAAACTAAAAAGAAATGAGTACTAAAGAAAAAGTAAGAGAAAGAGTTCGCGAAAAAGAAGCGACCGGATTCAATAACGAAATCATTGTGTATAATGACGATGTAAACACTTTTGACCACGTAATTGATACCTTAATGCGCGTGTGTGACCACACACCTGAGCAAGCAGAACAATGTTCCTTAATTGTACATTACAACGGAAAATGCACTGTAAAAACAGGGCCTATGGATAAATTAAAACCTCAATGTACACAACTTTTGGAAGCCGGACTGAGCGCCGAAATTGTTTAATTTACCAATAATTTAAAAAACATTCTATTTTATTTTATATTTGAAATAAAATAGAATGTTTTTTTATGGAAGAATATGGAAAAATATTAATTATCGCAATGCCGATTTTTCTGGTTTTAATTGTAATTGAAAAACTATACGGCATTTACAAAAAGAACGATACTGCTCCATTAATCGACAGCGTTTCCAGTATAAGCTCCGGAATTACTAATTCTGTAAAAGATGTTTTAGGACTCAGTGTCACTTTTCTTTCCTATGAATGGATGGTTTCTAAAATTGCCATTTTTCATCAGGAAGCTAATATTCTTTCTTATTTTATTGCCTTTTTTGTCATCGATTTTTATGGCTATTGGAGTCATCGACTGGCACATCAAATTAATTTCCTTTGGAACAAACATGCCATTCATCACAGCAGTGAAGAGTTTAATCTCGCCTGTGCACTTCGTCAGCCCATTGCGAGTTTAGTTAATTTATTTACTTTTCTGTTGATTCCTGCAGCGTTATTAGGAGTTCCGGCTTCTGTAATTGCTATTACGCTTCCGCTCCATTTGTTTTTACAATTTTGGTACCATACCAAACACATCAAAAAAATGGGATTTGTGGAGCATATTTTAGTTACCCCTTCGCATCATCGTGTTCATCATGCTATAAATCCTGAATATTTAGATAAAAACCATTCGCAGATCTTTATTTTCTGGGACAAACTTTTTGGTACTTTTCAGGAAGAATTAGATGATGTTCCGCCAGTTTTCGGAATCACAAGACCAGCCAATACATGGAACCCTATAAAAATAAATTTTCAACATTTGACGTTATTAATAAAAGATGCCTGGCGTGCCGAAAGCTGGAAAGACAAACTTACCATCTGGTTTAAACCAACCGGATGGAGACCTGAAAATTTTGAACAAAAATATCCTGTAAGCAAAATTGAAGATGTTTTTAATTTTGATAAATATGGAACACAGAATTCTCAAAAACTAATTAATTGGTCGGTTACGCAAATATTAATTACGCTTTTGTTTGTCAGTTTTCTTTTTGATAATATTGCCAAAATTGGCCTGCCCAATATCTTTATTTATGGATTTTTTATCCTCGTTACCATTTACAGCAATTCTGAATTAATGGACAAAAGCAGGTTTGCCATTTTTTGGGAAGGTTTTAGGTTGTCGATTGCTATTACAATTATAGCATTTTACGGCGATTGGTTTGGTTTAAATTCTGTTTTCTCATTTAGTAATTATATCATTCTGGGCTATTTAAGTATATCGTTTTTAGCTGCGATTTACTTTGTAATCATTGATTTTAGAACTAACCAAAACCAAAACCAAACCATAAACCCACAAACCACATAATGAAAAACGCTGTATTTTTTAAAATTTATATTGCTTTCAGCTTTATTTATTTACTGCTTTTATATCTGGGATATGAAAGTTTAGACTGTTATTTAAAACCGGCTCTAATTCCGTTATTAATTGTTGGAGTGTATTTTTCCAAAAAATTCCCAACGCAAAATATTCTTTTAACGGCATTGGTATTTTCATGGATTGGCGATGTAATTTTGCTTTTTGCAGATATTGCCGAAATCTATTTTATCTTGGGATTAGTTTCTTTTCTAATCTCTCACATCATTTATTGCGTACTTTTTAACAGACAGATTAAAGAGAAAATGAAAAGAGATACTATAATTTTTATTTTCGGAAGCCTTGTTATCGCCTGTTATTTAATCGGAATGTTATCGGTTTTATTACCTGCTTTAGGCGATTTAAAAATCCCGGTTATCGTTTATGCCAGCGTAATTTCTGTTATGCTTTTGTTTGCTTACAACGGACTTTTAATCTGGAAAAAACCAGCGAACCAATATGTCTTTTTTGGAGCGCTGTTTTTTGTTATTTCTGATAGCATTTTGGCAATCAATAAATTTCATTTCCCAATTCAGAAAAGTTCATTTATTATTATGCTTACTTATCTTGTGGCACAATATCTGATTGTAAAAGGTATATTAAAACTGAATTCAAAGAAGGAAGTATAATAGCTCGCTGATAACACAAGTTAAACGAATTATCACGGAGTTTTTTATTCTATTTCTTTTTGAATTTATAATCTGTGACAAAAAACCTTTTACATTTGTGTGACCAAAATAAACCTCAACCATGAAAAAAATTAGTCTTTTTATTGTTCTATTAATTTCAGTAACTTCTTGTATTAGTACAAAATCTACTTTAAAAAATGTAGATGATAATGCTCCTGATTTAATTTTAAATAAGAATAATACGTTTGTTATTACACAATTTAGCAAAGACAAAAAATACGGTTATGATCCTGATTATCCGGTAAATCTATTTTTTAGAAATACGCAGGATGAAGCTACAAATGAGGTTCGTTTTTTGAATGCTTTAGCCGGACCAAACGGCGAAAAAATCACTTATAAACGCTTAGAAACCTGCTGTCCTTTTCCAACTAAAAGAAGCAGTATGGGAGCCGGATTTTTAAATGTATACGAACTGACTTGGGAAGGACAAAAAAAACCTATTACGCTGTATTTAAATATATATGAAAAGGGAATTTTAATGGTTCCGATGGGATTGAGTTTGAAGAAGGAGTAAATAATAATTATATATTAAACCCTATATGTTAGGAATAACTCCTCTCGTTTTAATCGTTCTTCCTTTATTATTTCAAATAATATTTGGAACAATCTCTATTTTCAGAAATTATTCTTTTAGGTTTAAAACCGTATATATAATTAATATAGTTCTTCAATTTGTTTTTGCAATTACTTCTTATTGTATTGCTTCTTATAATTTTTCAAAATACTTTGAACAATATCCAAATTCACCAAGATGCGGAATGCCATTTGTTGGTTTAATTGGACTTACTTTTATTTCTGCTTTAATTCTTTTTGTTGTAATTGTTGTGCAGTATTTTATTAAAAGATGGAAGGAAACGACCTCAAAAACTAAAAAGCAATAAAGCTAAACCTTTCGCTAGCGCGAGCGTCCCGCTCGTGCCTGCAAAGATGTCTTGTCCTAAAATAGGTTTACACAAAAGTGTAAATATGTAAACTTTTTTTAGGACGAGACACAACTGTCAAAAGAAAAAATCAGAAAAAGCAAATTCAAACTTACTGAATTTGTAACTTTACAAGTAAGCATTTTCTATATGCTTTAAACATTCTTGTTTCTTATCGAAACAAATAAAATTTACTCAAATGGAACAATCAAAAAAATATAAAATTGAAGCTCCAAGTTTCGATTTACAGCAATATTTAAACAGAATCAATTTTTCAGAAGAAATTAAATTAGACTTAGCAGGTATAAAAAAATTGATGCAAAGTCAGATATTTAGTGTGCCTTTTGAAAATCTTGATGTACAGGCAGGTAAAACAATCTCACTTATTGGTGATGATATTGTAAGCCACATCGTAGCTAAAAATCGCGGCGGCTATTGCTATCAGGTTAACGGAATCTTTTCTTTATTACTTCAGGAAATTGGTCTTCCGCATTATTATATTGCGGTACGTCCATTGGTAAATCCTATTCCAAATGCTAAAACGCATTTGGCAATAATAGCGACAATTGAAAATGAAGAATATTTGATTGATTTAGGATTTGGAGGTAACAGCATTAGAGAACCTTTAAAACTGAGTAAAATTGGAACTGAAATTCAGCAGGATTTTGACACTTTTACTTTGGTAAAAACAGAAGATGATGACTATTTACTGCAAATAAAAATTGGAAAAGAATGGTCTGATCTATATTCGTTTGATTTAACTCCTCAAAGATGGATCGATTTTAAACCTGCCAATCATTACAATTACTCACATCCTGATTCATTTTTCACACAAAACTTAATTGTGGTTTTACAGAACCCGTTGGGTAAAAAAATACTATTTAAAAATTCGATAAAATCAGTAACAAACGGAGTTACTGAACTTATTCCTTTTGAAGATGATCAATTGAATACCATTTTAAAAACCGAATTTAATTTGACGGTATAATAACTCTTGTGTAGAAACTCTTACTAAAAATAAAGAAACCGATTGCGTACAGAAAAGTATTACATATTTAACAATTATTGCTCTTAAAATAATCTTAAATCTTCATCTGCTATTCATAAATCATAACTACCTTTGCAGGGCAAAAAAATAATTTTATGAACTTACAACATATTCCACAAATTAAGCATACTGACAGCGGGAATTTCTTTTTATTGGCGGGACCTTGCGCTATTGAAGGAGAGGAAATGGCTCTTAGAATTGCTGAGAAATTAGTTGGTATTACCGACAATCTTAAGATTCCTTATGTTTTTAAAGGATCATTTAAAAAAGCAAACCGTTCCAGAATTGACAGTTTTTCTGGAATTGGGGACGAAAAAGCTTTAAAAATTTTAAGAAAAGTTTCTGAAACTTTTCACATTCCAACAGTTACAGATATTCATACTAATGAAGATGCTGACATGGCAGCACAATACGTTGATGTTTTACAAATTCCTGCATTTTTAGTGCGTCAGACTGATTTAGTTGTGGCAGCTGCAAATACGGGAAAAGTAGTAAACTTGAAAAAAGGGCAATTTATGAGTCCTGAAAGTATGAAACATGCTGTACAAAAAGTATTAGACTGTAATAACGAAAATGTTGTCGTTACAGATCGTGGTACTATGTTTGGTTACCAAGACATGATTGTTGACTTTAGGGGAATTCCTACTATGCAGCAATATGCAACAACGGTATTGGATGTTACGCATTCTTTACAACAGCCAAACCAAACTGCCGGAGTTACGGGCGGAAGACCTGATATGATCGAAACTGTTGCTAAAGCTGGTATTGCAGTTGGTGTTGACGGAATTTTTATCGAAACACATTTTGACCCTGCAAACGCAAAAAGTGATGGCGCTAACATGCTTCATTTAGACTATTTTGAAGGTTTAATGAATAAGCTTGTTGCTATCAGAAAAACAGTTAACTCATTTTAAATTTAATACATTACGTTCATTGAAAACAAATATTTTAGTTTTCTTCTTATTGTGTTTTTCATTAAACACTTTTGCTCAGGAAGAAATACCTGTACAAAAATATACTGCTCACAACAAAGGAAAATTCTTTGTAATGTGGGGTGGTAACAGAGAAAGTTACTCAAAATCTGATGTAACTTTTACTGGAAAAGATTATAAGTTTAGAGTAGAAGATATGTCTGCTCATGATAAACCAAAAGGATGGCACGTTGATTATATCAACCCTGCTAATATGACAATTCCTCAAACGAATTTGAGATTGGGTTATTTCTTTAGTGATCACTATAGTGTTACAATTGGTGTTGATCATATGAAATATGTAATGGCTCAGAATCAAACGGCTAAAGTTAATGGTTATATTAATTTACCTGCGAATGATCCTGCTGCTGCTCTTTACAATGGAGATTACGTTAATAGACCTGTAGATATGTCTTTAAATGGTGCTATAGAAGGTGGTTATGACATGGGGGTTACTAATCCAAATGGACCTGCTTTTTTAATGTACGAGCATACAGATGGTTTGAATTACATTAATACAGAGGTTTCAAGATTTGATGATATTTCGAAATTGTTCAGTCTTCCAAATATTGACAAAGTACAGATTAACTTGACTGAAGGATTAGGAGCCGGTATTTTATATCCTAAAACCAATACTACTCTTTTAGGAAAAGAACGACATGATGATTTTCATGTTTCTGGTTACGGTATTTCTGCAAAAGCGGGTCTAAATATTACTTTCTTCAAACATTTCTACCTTCAGGGAGAACTAAAAGGCGGTTATATCGATATGCACGATATTAAAACTACTGTAAGTAACGATGATAAGGCTTCACAGCACTTTTATTACTTTCAAAGGATTATTGCTGTTGGAGGAATTTTTAGAATCTAATTCTTCTTCAAAAATATATTTTAAAAATAGTTATCATTTATTTGGTAACTATTTTTTTTATTATTTACTTTGTAACTCAAAGTACTTTATTTACTATTTGAACACATCATGAAAAAACAAAAATATATTTTCCTTATCATCACATTCGCACTAAGTTTTGGCTTAGCGCTATTTGTGGCAATGAAAGTTTTCCCCAATAATCCGTTTTCAAAAACAAAATCTGAAACAAAGACGGAAACGAAAACTGAATCGAGTAAAATTCAGGATGGAGATATTATATTTCAAACTTCACAATCTCCTCAATGCGAAGCGGTACGAATTGCAACTAATTCTAAATTTTCTCATTGCGGAATTATTTACAATGTAAACGGGAATTGGTTTGTTTTTGAAGCCGTTCAGCCTGTAAAACTTACGCCGTTTGATGAATGGATTCAGCACGGAAAAGACAATAAATATGTGGTAAAACGATTAAAAAATGCTGATAAAGTTTTAACTCCGGCTGTTCTTGAAAAAATGAAAGAGTACAGCCAGCAGTTTGATGGAAAAGAATATGACGCTTATTTTGAATGGACAGATACTAGAATTTATTGTTCTGAATTGGTTTGGAAGATTTATAAAAATGCCGCCGGAATCGAGCTTTCAAAACTAAGAGAATTGAAGAGTTTTAATTTAAAAGATCCGAGAGTTCAAAAAATATTAAAAGAAAGATATGGCAATGAAATTCCGTTAGAAGAAAAAGTGGTTGCCCCTTCTGACCTTGACGATTCAAATTTGCTTAAAACTATAATTGATAATTATTAAAATTCGATAAAAGCTAATTTTAAAACCAATTAGCTTTTTTATTTCATTATTTACTTTGAAATTCAAAGAACTTTTAACTAACCAAAACATGAGAGATTATTTAATTGAAAGATTATACGAAACCACTAAAAAGCCATATCAAAAGTATTTTAAAAAGAATGAACCTTGGGAAATCAATAAAACCGAATTAATGAATTTCCCTAAAGATAGTTTAGGCTATGGTTTAGGAAATTTTCTCTTCAAAAATCATTTTGACATTCAGGAAAAACTGGAAGATCATGATATTATTCATGTTTTAACGAATACTGGAATTTCTGTTTATGAGGAAATCGGGATGCAGTATTATCTTCTTGGTAACGGAAAAAGAAGCTTGTATTTGTTTATGGTTATTTTAACTGGAACGATATTTTATCCGAAGAAAATAAAATATTTCACACACCAATTTAAAAGAGGAAAACAAGCACATTCGTTCTATTATCTGGATTTTTCAAAAATGCTTTTGATGCCTATCGAATCTATTCAACAAACATTTAAAATTTAAAACTTATGAAAACAATCAACCATAAAACATTTGAAGAAAAACAATCTACAGAATTAGCAATTGGAACTTTCATTATCATTACAATACTATTTATACTTTATATTATTACAAATCAAAGTCCGAACATTCTTGTAATTGCCTGGCCATTTGCATTTTCAGCCATAATTGTAAATGCTATAATGTTCATTCACTTAACAGACCGGTTTATTCATCTTCCCGAACAAAGAAGAGATATTGCGGTTAAAATCTTAATCCTGCTTTCTAATATTCCAATCACCTTTTTTTACTACTTACTAGTAATGAAAAATTAAAATTTAGAATTTCATCTAATAAAAAAGCTGCGAGTTTATACTCGCAGCTTTTAGATATATCGATTTTAAAAATCTTAGTTTGCAGAAGGAAGAATAATTCCTGTTTGGTCAATTAAATAAAGTAACGAAGTCATTGTTGCTGCTCCAAGTTCTAATTCTCTTTTATTGATGGCATCAAATTTATCATTTGCTGCGTGGTGGTAATCAAAATAACGCTGAGAATCTGGTTTTAATCCTGCTTTAACAATTGCTTTAGACGTTAAATGATTAATATCTGAACCCGCATGTCCAATTGTAAAACTATGAACTAAATAAGGTTCAAAAAAGTCTTTAAATCCTTGTATTTTTTTCAAATTAGCATCATCAGCTTCAATAGAAAATCCTCTTGGAGAAAATCCGCCTGAATCACTTTCTAATGCAAAAATATGGTTTTCATTGTTTTGTTTTGAAAGCTCTTCATACTTAGCACCACCTTTTCCACCGTTTTCTTCGTTCATAAATAACACTACACGAATTGTATTTTTTGGTTTGTAATTTAAGTTTTTAAGAATACGGATAGCTTCCATACTTTGTACTACTCCTGCTCCATCATCATGAGAACCATCGGCTAAATCCCAAGAATCTAAGTGTCCGCCCACCACCATAATATTTGATGGGTTTACAGATCCTGTTAATTCTCCAACTACGTTATGAGATAATACATCTGGCAATGTTTCGCAAGATTGTTTGAAATAAAATTTTACAGCTGGATTTACTTTTAAAGTTTTACTTAATAATTCAGCTCCATTTGTACTAATTGCTGCGGTTGGAATATATTGCTCTTTTGGCAAATCACCATAACTCTGCGCTCCTGTATGAGGGAAATCGTCTAAACGTAAATTCATTGAACGAACAATTGTTCCCACAGCTCCGAGTTTCGCAGCTTCTTTCGCACCAGCATATCTTTGGTCTACACACGCACCATATGAGGTAAATGTTTCGATATTTTCAGGATTCATTGGTCGGTTATAAAAAACAATTTTTCCTTTTACTTTATCAGCACCTAATTCATTCAATTCTTTAATTCCCTGCACTTCAATTATTTCTGCTGTAAGTCCAGTTTTTGGAGTAGCAACAGATCCGCCTAATGCACAAATTGGCACAGCAGTTTTTACTTTTCCATCTACGATAAAAGCAGTTTCTTTTTCACCGCGAACCCAGTGAGGAACCATAACTTCCTGCAGATAAACTTTATCAAGTCCAAGAGTTTCTAATTGTCTTTTTGTATACTCAACAGCTTCTGCAGCACCTTTTGATCCAGATAAACGGCTTCCGATATCATTTGAAAGATATTCTAACCAAGAATAACATTTAGCTTCGGTTAAAGCTTTTTTATAAAATAATTTAATGTTTTTTTCATCATTTGACTGAGCAAAAGATGCGGTCAATCCATTTAAAACTAATGCAGTTAAAAGAATCGTTTTTTTCATAATTTTAATAACATTTTGGGGTTATGTTGCTTTTTTGGCTTCTCTTACAAAGAAACAAAATTCTGTAGAACTGTCAGAGTTTTTTCGCAGCCATTTCTCAAAAAAAAACTCTAATTATAAACCTTTTTTGTTCATAATTAGAGTTTTTCTTATTTTCTTTAAAATAATGTTACTTTACTTCGATAATCTTATTTTTTGTACCAATTCCGTTTTCGTTAAAAGGCTCAATTGTAAAATAATACTTTGTTCCTTTGTCTAAACCTCTAAAATCGTACGTGTTATCTCCATAAACCATAATACTGTTGTATAATTTATCCGGAGCAATTCCATAATAAATATTGTATCCTACAGCATCATTTTGTTTTTTCCACGAAATCATAGCGTTTCTTGAATCTGCTTTATTTCTGTCTACTTTAAAAGATGAAATTGCTTTTGGTTTTTCTGATAATCCATTTCCAAAAACCCTGAAATCAGAAATGGCAAACAAGCCAGATGCATTGTGAATGTTAACCATTTTGATGTAACGCGCTTTAAATGATTTTGTTAATTCAACATAATCATGCGGAGCATCTTTATCATTTTTAGATTTATCTACCACCAAAGTCCAGTTTTGTCCATCATCAGACATAAATATTTTATACTGGTAATAAATGTCCATTGCTTTGTTATACTGCGTTGCTTTATGATCTGCATAATTGATCTGCAATGCCTTAATTTCCATTTGACGGCCTAAATCCATTTGAAGCCATTCGTATGGATTGCCTGTTTTAGCAGACCAATAGGTTTGGATATTTTCATCGGTTAAATTTTCAGGACCATAACAAAATTTCTCGTAGACTTTTTTTCCGCCGTTATCCATTCTGTGTGTTTCAACTTCCAAACATTCTTCAGAAGACGAAACGGTTACAGGTTTTTTATAAGAAAGCAGCATCCATCCAGATGAAGCTCCTTTTGTCTGGTCACGATTACCTGTTGGAAGAACAATTGGAAAATCTCCGTAAGACGTAATAGAATACATGACATCATCTTTATCAAATCCAGCAGGAAACATATCGATACGACGCTCAAAACGATCTTTTATAGAAATCTTACATGTTCCTGTGTTCCAATAATTTCCGTAGTTATCTGCAAAAGTATTTCCGTGTCCGGCACCAATTACAAATCCGCCCGGTTTATAAGACATTGGATTGTGTTTTTGATACGTAAATGGGCCTAATGGATTATCACCAACATGCACTCCGTTTGCATAACCTTTAAATTCGGTTGCAGGCGCGCCATACTGCATATAATATTTTCCGTTGTGTTTCGTCATCCACGCTCCTTCAATAAAATTTCCCCAAGGTGCCGGTTCCATATCATTATTTGGGCCAAAACGTTCCCAGCCGTGAGCTGCAGGATCTAAAATAGCAACTTCTTTGATCTGTCCATACGGGCGCTGAATATCTTCTACTTCTGTTGCTTTGTATAATTGTGCATAATCTGCCTGATTTCCTTTTGGAAGCCATGTATTGTAATCAACTTCAGTACCTACAAGCGGCAGTTTTCCGCTTGAGCCATAATACATGTATACTTTTTTATCGTCATCCTGAAAGATCGCAGGATCCCAAGTTGGCAGCATAGCTTTGTCTACGTGACGTGTCCATCTTCCCGATTTTGGGTCGGCAGTTTTCCAAATTGGATGATCTCTGTTCCATGTTGAACCCACATAAAATAAAGTATCATTTACAACCCACGCCGCAGGTGCACATTGGTCATCATCTCCGGGCTTTCTTTGAAAACTTCCGTAAACGAAATTCCAGTCTGACATGTCTTTACTCCAAAAGAAACCTGCCTGATTGGTAGCAAATAAATAGTATTCGCCTTTATAAGTGATAATTACAGGATCAGCACTTGAACGGCGCGATTCAGGAATTCCGTTATGATTGTGAGTCGTAAAATTATAGCCAATATTAATTGGATTACAATAAGTTGTTGCTGGTTTATTTGGGTCAAACCAATCTGTTTTTCCGGGAATATTCGCTTTTTGCGACCACATACTTGTTGTACAGGCAGCCAAAAGCAATAGGAATATCTTTTTCATTTGTATTCTTTTTAAGTTTATAGAATTCAATCTTTTAGTAAAATGATGATGAAAATCTATTTTTTTTCTTTTAATCTTTCGCTTAAAAGTTCAGGTTCGTTTGTGGTAATGTAATTGAATTTATTCGCTATAATCCAATCCATATCAGCGGCTTCGTTAACTGTCCAGGCATTTAGGATAATCTTGTTGTCTTTCGCTTCCTTAATCCATTCGGGATGTTTTTTAAAGACTGAATAATGATAATCGACACCTGAAATATTATCTGCTTTTAGTTCTTTTGGAGATTTATTTCCTTCTAAATACTGTAAAACGGTTTTCTGGTCAACTTGTCTAATTTGTTTTAGAATTTCATAGTCGAAACTTATATAGCAGGTGTTTTTATCTGCTTTTAGCTTTTTAATGATTTCAACAGACATTAACGCCGTTTTTTGTCCTCTTTCTTTACTAATTTCCGAAGGTTTTATTTCGCAGACTAAAAGAGTTTGTTTGTTGTTCTTTTTTCCTTCTGAAATGTATTCGTGTAATGTTGGAAGTTTTTCTCCGTTAGAAAGTTTAAACTTTATTAAGTCGGCATAATTAGTTTCTTCAATAAGTAATTTGTTATAATGCGCATCGTGATTGATTACAAGCGAATCATCTGCCGTTCTCCAAACATCAAATTCTGAACCGGGAAGTTTTAAATCAATTGCATGTCGTAAAGAAGCAATAGAATTTTCAGGAAGGCTATTTTTTTTCCATGCGCCACGATGTGCCACTATTGCATTCTCCTTTACACAGCATGATTGAAAAAAAATTGTTACTGCTAAAAAAAGTAGTATTCTGAGTGCTTTAATAGTCTTCATTATTTTAAAATTATGTTTTATAAAAATGTTGTTTTATAAAAAAAGCCCTCCGTCAACCAAACGGAGGGCCTTACTAATCAATAAACCAACTATTTAGTTAACTCAAAACTAACTTTCTTGTCGGCAGTTGAATTTCCTCCAACGAAAACATCGAACTGTCCAGGTTCTGCTGCGAATTGCAAATCAGAATTATAAAATTTTAAATCTTCAACAGTAATGTCAAAACTTACTGTTTGTTTTTCACCTTTTTTAAGTGCTATTTTTTGGAAACCTTTCAATTCTCTAACTGGTCTTGTTACTGAACCAACTAAATCTCTAATGTATAATTGAACTGTTTCTTTTCCGTCAAAATTTCCAGTATTTGCTACGTCAACTGTTACTTTTAATTTTCCGCTGAAATTCATTTTATCAGAAGAAATTTTAAGGTTTGAATAATCAAAAGTCGTATAACTTAACCCAAATCCAAATGGGAATAATGGCTCGTTTCTTTCGTCAATATAATTTGATCTGAATTTTTCGAATTTTCCTTCTGTATTAGAAAGTGGTCTTCCTGTATTTTTGTGTGCGTAGTAAATTGGTAACTGACCAACGCTTCTTGGGAAAGTTGTTGTTAGTTTTCCAGAAGGATTTACATCTCCAAATAAAACGTCAGCAATGGCGTAACCCGCTTCTGTACCAGCAAACCAAGCATTTAAAATGGCTGGAACTGTTTTTTCTTCGTCAGTAATTACTAACGGACGTCCGTCAAATAAAACTACAACAACTGGTTTTCCAGTTTTTAATAATGCGTTTAATAAATCTTTTTGTGCTTGTGGAATTTCTAGATTTGTACGGCTGCTTGATTCTCCGCTCATTTCTGCAGATTCTCCAATTGCTGCAATAATTACATCAGATTGCTGAGCTACTTTTAAAGCTTCTGCTAATAATTCTTCTTTTGAACGTGCATCACGGTGTAATGTTTTTCCAAACATTGTTGCTTTAGTTTCAAATTCTTCGTCGTAATCTAAATTACTTCCTTTAGCATATAAAACTTTTGTTGATGGTCCTGCAACTTCTTTAATTCCAGCTAATAATGAAACGGCATTTTCCATTCTTGTAGCAACGCTCCATGTTCCCGGCATGTTTTCTTTAGCATCTGCCAAAGGCCCGATTAAACCAATTGTTCCTGATTTTTTAAGAGGTAATAATTGATTTTGGTTTTTTAACAATACCAATGATTGTGCAGCGATTTGACGTGCTTCTTTTCTGCTGTCTGTTGTAAAAATCTCCGTTTTAGCTCTTTTCTCATCGCAATATTTATATGGATCCTGGAATAAACCTAAATCATATTTTGCTTCTAAAATAAGTCTAACCGCATTGTCAATTGTTTCGATAGAAACTCTTTTCTCATCTAATGATTTTTTCAAAGTTCCTAAGAAACCTTCTCCAACCATATCCATTTCAACTCCAGCGTTTAATGCTAAAGCAGAAACGTCCTGAAGGTTACCCATTCCGTGCTCGATCATTTCAGGAATTCCTGTAAAATCTGTTACTACGAAACCTTTAAAACCCCATTGTTTTCTTAAAACATCTGTCATCAACCATTTGTTTCCTGTTGCCGGAATTCCGTCAATTTCATTGAAAGAAGCCATAACCGATCCTACTCCAGCGTCAACAGCTGCTTTGTAAGGTGGAAAATAGTCATTAAACATTCTGATATGACTCATATCAACTGTGTTGTAATCGCGACCTGCTTCTGGCGCACCATATAATGCAAAGTGTTTTACACACGCTAAAATGGAGTTATTTTTTGAAAGATCATGTTGTTGGTATCCGTTTACCATTGCTTTTGCAATCTGGCTTCCTAAGTACGGATCTTCTCCTGAACCTTCAGAAACTCTTCCCCAGCGCGGGTCACGAGAGATATCTACCATTGGCGAAAATGTCCAGTTGATTCCGTCTGCACTTGCTTCTTTTGCAGCAATCTGCGCACTTCTTTCTATTAAAGCCATATCCCAGGTACAAGATAATCCTAACGGAATTGGGAATGTTGTTTCGTAACCGTGAATAACGTCCATACCAAAAAGTAATGGAATTTTTAAACGGCTTTGTTCGACAGCAATTTTTTGTACTTCTTTAATTTTTTGTACTGATTTTATATTGAACAAACCGCCCACTTTTCCTTCTGCAATATTTTTTGCAACGTTTGAGCTGTTTGCCTGTCCTGTTGTAATATCACCAGATGTTGGTAAATTTAACTGTCCTAATTTTTCTTCTAATGTCATTTTTGACATTAATTCTGCTACAAACTCTGACTTAGGTTTAATTTTCACTGTACTTTTTGTGCTCTTTTTTTGAGCGTAACCCAAAACAGCACATCCTAAAAAAAGTAAGACTAATTTGTTTTTCATTCTATAATATTTATTTGTTCATATTTGATTTTTTCTGTTTCAACATCCAGTCATAAATTTCGGGATTGTCGTAAACTCGTGTCCAGCTGTCGTGTCCAGCATCATCAAAAATAGTTAACTGAACATCTTTTGCATTACATTTTTTTAATTCTTTGTAAACGCTTATGGCATAATCTACTTTTACCACATCATCTAATAATCCGTGGAAAATTCTGGTTGGAATATTGGCTATTTCACAAGTTTTTTCTAACTGAATTAAATCTACAAAGCCAGCGACAGGTACGTTTGCGGCAAATAGATCCGGATGTGCAAAAGCCAAATTCCACGAAGCCCAGCCTCCTGAGCTCAAACCAGTAACATATATTCTTTCTGAATCAATTTTATTCTCTTTCTGAATTTTTAAAATCAGTTCATAAATTGATTCTGTATCCCAATTTTCATTTTCTTTACATTGCGGCGCTAAAACATAAGCGTCTAACTGATGCGTTTTTAAATATTTAAAAGGACCATGAATTTTTACTTTTTCAATGTCTGTCCCTTTTTCTCCATCACCTGAAATAAAAACTATTAATGGCTTTTTATCTTTTGTATTGGCTGGTTTATGCAATATGTAGCCTAATTCATTATTCGTTACAATAACTGTTTTTATTTTTCCTGTGGTTTCACTTTGCGCAAAACCCAATGCAGAAATAAACAGCAATAATAGACCTAGTTTATATTTCATAATAGATTATTTCTTAAATACCGTATTTTCCTGATGTAAAGCCTAGTTTTTTTAGACCTTGCTTTGTGTCAGATGCATTCATAAATAACTTCCATAATAAACCCGTTCTGTAATTTTCAATCATTGGCGCTATTGTTCCTTGATCAATCGCTAAATATCTAGCTGTTACCCAATTGTATTGTGGAGAAAAAGCATCATAAGGCCCTGCAATTCCAACATATTTTGCTTTGTTTTCATCATATAAATAATGCAGGAATTTCATAGATTCTATTGGCGTGTACGGAAATGATGATAACGCTGCTGTTGGCGAAATTACTCCATTGTCGTTATTTGGCTGGTGTGCTGTATAACCTGTTGTTCCATCAGGATTTCTGGTATAACTTGCTGTTAACCCCCAGCATTTATCTGAATAATCTTTAAAACCTTTTGGATTGGCAATGCTGTACTGAACCATGATTTTAGCGTGGTTTTGAGTCAATTGCCAATAATCTGCATATTTGTCTTTCAGGTTATTTGGATCTAAACCTAAATAAGAATAATGCGACCAGAACATTGGCCCGACATTTCCTGAAGCTCCATTGTAGTTTAAAACTACCGGAATACCGTATTGAGATCTGCCATCTATTATAGCACCATTTCTTGCCCATGCTTTATGATAAGCTTCTGCAGAAATTGGATGTGTAGGCGAAGAAGCTGCCATTACATATGTAATTAAGCATTCGTTATATCCTTCTAACTTGAAATTCATTTCCCAGCCATAATTTGGTGACCAATGCCAGTATAATGCGTCTTGTCCTTGGGTGTACCAATCCCATTCTACACCTTTCCAAAGTTCATCCGCTTTTGTCGCTAATTCTTTTTCAGCTGTACTTCCGTTTTTAAAATATTCTCTGATCGTAATTAATGCCTGGCAAACAAAAGAAGTTTCTACTAAATCTCCTCCGTTATCTTTTGTTCCAAATGGAATTACTTTTCCTGCTTTATTGTCCATCCAGTGCGGCCACGCTCCATGAAAACGATCTGCTTTTTCAAGGAAGGTTAAGGCTGTTGTAAGTCTAGAAACAGCTTCTGCCCTAGGTAAAAAACCTCTTTCTACGCCTACAATAATGCTCATTAAACCAAAAGCTGAACCACCTGTAGTTACAATATTTGACTCAAAATTAGGATCTTCAGTAATATATCTTTCTCTTGCAAGTTTTGAATTAGAATCTGCGTATTCCCAAAAATATTTTATTGCATCTTTCTGCACCTGATCCATTGCTTCTGTATCTGTCAAAGGCTTTGTTGGTGTAGTTGGAGTTGTTGGTAAAGGGGTTCCTCCTCCTGTTCCATCAGGTCCCGAAGATGAACATGAGTTAAAAAAACTAAAAAGAGAGACTATGTATATTGAAATTTTCATGTCGATAAATAATGTATTAACTAATTAAAATACACCTGGAGGAAAAACCTCCAGGTGTTTAAAGAATGCTTATCTTTTGTCTTTTTCTAATTTATAAAGAGCTACGACTTCATTGTCAGTAAGAGCTGCATCATAAATTCTGAATTCGTCCATTAAACCTGTATAGTGAAGCATCCATCCATCAGCCGCTCCCCAAGGAGCACCTAAATGCTGCTGATAACCTCCAATAATAAATTTAGAAACTTCAGAGTTTGCTAATTCTCCATAAGGCCCTCCTCCAGTTGAAGGATCACTTGCATATCTTTTTGAGATAGAAGCAGGTATATCTAACTTTTGTCCATCGATATAAATACTATATGTAGAGCTTGTTCCATTGTAAGTCCAAACTAAATGTTTCCATGCTCCAAACATATTGGCTAAAACATTTGTTCCTCCATGCTCAATAAATTGTCCTGCCCAAGGAATACTTGGTGTAACATCTTTTTGAATATGATTTTTCAACAACATTGTTGTTGCTGGTCCTGTTCCTTCAATAAGGGTAAAAATATTTCCCCAAAAATCTGTTTTTTTAGGAAGCATAAACAATGACTGTGCACCACCTGTGTGTGGATCTGTTTTAATCCACATTGAAACTGTTACACTTTTCAGGTTTACAACTGAATTTGCAACCGTATTATAAGAAATAAAAGAACTTGGAGATCCTTTATATGCTTCTCCTTTTATACCGGTTTCATAAGTTACATTTGTAGCTGATCCGTCTGTTATGCTATTTTTTGAATCGGCAATATTACCGTCAAAACTAAATTTGGATACTAAGTGAGCAGCTGCAACATCATCTGAATTCTCATATCCTCCAATTGACTCATATGGAATTGGACTGTTTACTTTATCAATACTATCCTCGCAGCCAGCAAACAATGTTGAAGCTAAAACAAAAGAAAGCATGAAAATAGATTTATTTTTTTTCATTTTTAATGTCTTTAAGAATTAATAACCAGGATTTTGAGCTGATAAACCATCTGCTTGTTTGATGAACGATGCCGGAATAGGAAATAATTCGTTTTTACCTTCAGTAAACGTTTTCCCATCTATAGCAAAAGCAGCTTTAGCCTGACCTGTACGTACTAAATCAAAAAATCTGTCGTGCTCAAAAGCCATTTCTACTCTTCTTTCTTTCCAAATTGCAATTCTAACATCTGCTTGAGAAACTGCAGGAGTATCTCCTAAACCAGCTCTTTTTCTAATTTGATTTAATAAAGGAATAGCGTCTGAAGTTTGTCCTAGTTCGTTTAATGCTTCTGCTTTCATTAATAAAACCTCAGCATATCTTAGGTATTTAATATCAACATCTGTTTCCCATGCATCTGTATAAGCTGATGAATATGCTTTGTAGTTGTATCTTTCATTTTCAACTGTTGTTGGTATTACTCTTCCATCATATAAAGTTGATCCTCTAAAAATGATTGTTGCTGCTTTTCTTACGTCGCCAGCTTCATAAGCGTCTACTAAACTTTGAGATGGTGTATTAAAACCCCAACCCCAACCGCCGGTACCACGGGCACCTTGCGTGTTAGAATAACCTTCAATTCCTTTTGCCGGAACTGCACCTTGTGCATAAATTTCGAAAATAGATTCTGAATCAAATTTTCCTGCTGGTCTGTACATGGATGCATAATCATTTACAATAGAATAACCTGTAACTTTATTAGCATTATCAATTACTTGCTGCCATTTCTTTTGATATAAACTTACTTTTGCTAAAAGTGCATATGCTGCACCTTTTGAAGCTCTTGATTTATCATTAGCTCCATAAGCTGTTTTTTCAGGTAACGCTGCAATTGCATCATTTAAATCTGCTTCGATAAAAGCATATACTTCTGCAGATGTTTTACGTGTTAACTGCATAATTCTGTCTGACTCTGAAGCCGGAACTGGTAAATGATCTACAATTGGCACTCCACCGTAACATTTTACCAAAGTAAAATACATAAAGGCTCTTAAAAATTTAGCTTCACCTGCTAATCTGTTTCTTAAATTAACATTTACTTTATCTAATTTTGGAAGTATGTTTAAGGCCTGATTACATTTGTTTATTCCATCATAATTAGCAATAAAAGTGCTTTCAGCAGAAGGATTAGAAGCATTATAAGTCAAAGCATCCAATACATCTTTATCTGTTCCTGTATCTCCGGCAGAAGATCCTTTATCAGCATCATCAGATGTAATGCTAGAAAGGCCGATCCAACCAAAAGAAGTCATATCCCAATTTAAAAACTTGTTATAAATTGCTGTTACAAATTGTGCTGCTCCAGCTTCGTTATTAAATAACTCTACATCGTCTGTAGAAATAGATTCCGTTTGATCTACATCTAAATAATCGTCTGCACATGCTGTAAAAAAGAACGCTGATAATACAAACGTTGCTATATATATCTTTTTCATAATATTAAAATTTTAAATTAGCACCAAGTACAAATGATCTTAAAGTTGGGTAAGCATCAAGCTCAACACCTTGGGTTCCATAAGGATTTCCATCTCCGTTTAACTCTGGAGAGAATCCTGAGAATTTTTGTGTAATAAATGGATTAATCGCATTTACATAAATTCTACATGCACTTATGAAACTACCTTCCTGCAATGGTAATTTGTATCCTAGTGTAATGTTGTTAATTCTAAAGAAATCACCTGACTCTAGGTAATAAGTAGAAGCTACTGGTACCTGATTAAATGGTGCAGGATTTGACGCAGTTACATTATTTGGTGTCCAAAAATCTGTAGCGATAGAATTTTCTATGTTTTCTCCATAAAAACGCTGTGCTTTTTTTCCGTTATATACTTTTGCACCAGCAGTACCATAACCATCAACAGAGAAATCAAAGTTTTTGTAATTGAATCCTAAAGAAACTCCGTAATTAGATTTTGGTAAACTTGAACCAACGTATTTTTTATCAACAGTAGCACTTAAAGCATCCTGAGTTACTTTATCTCCCGCAGCGTTGTAGTATAACATTTTTCCGTTTGCAGGATCAAAACCAGCATATTCATAAATATAGAAACTACCTAATGGCTGACCGATAGTAGTGTTATCAAGTAACTTTGTATCTTGTCCATTTCCTAATCCTCCACCAATAACTGGAGATAAAACAACATTTTTTAAACCTGTAAGTTCATTTTTGTTGTTAGAAAAGTTTCCTCCAACATAGTAGCTGAAATTTTCACCAATTTTATCATCCCAACGTAAAGAGATTTCATATCCTTTATTAGATACTTCTCCTACGTGTGCTGGTGATGCAGTCGTAATTCCAGATGTAATGTATGGTTTTGTATTTAAAATTACATTGTTTGTATTTTTGTCATATACATCAAAAGTCCCTTTTAATCTGCTGTCTAAAAATTCAAAATCTAAACCTGCAGAAGTTTCTTCTGTAACCTCCCAAGATAGACTTGGATCAATTTGAGAATTAATAGTTGTTCCTTCATTAAGAATTGAACCTCCTAAATAAGCATTAAGTCCTGAAGTATAACCTTGGCTGTTAAGTGGTACATTTTGATTTCCTAATTTTCCCCAGCTTCCTCTAAGTTTCAACAAGTTGATTCCTTTAGCATCAGCTAAAAAGCTTTCTTTTGTAATAATCCATCCTGCCCCAAAAGCTGGAAAAGTTCCCCAACGGTAGTCTTTACCAAAATTTGAAGACCCATCACGTCTAACAGTTCCTGTTAACAAATATCTGTCTAATAATTTATACTGGAAACGACCTAAATAAGATGCTAATTTAGTTTCGTTAAAAACTTCATCTTTATAACTTGTTACATTTGTTGCGTATTCAACATCTTTTAAAGACCAATAATTTGCATCTGCATTAACATTTTTTCTTTTTATAGTCAACTTCTCTCTTGATCCTTTAACATAGGTCTCAATACCAGCAGTGACTTCAATATCGTGTATTTCGTTAAATACTTTATTATATGTTAAGTAGTTAGATAAACTCCAGTTATAATATTGCTCTCTTCCTTTTGTTAATAAATTGATATTAGCATTTGGAAACTCCTTTTCATAATCACTTGAAACTTTATTAGGATTTGCTGCTAACCAGATATTCTTAGTGTCTTCGAAATTATATTGCTTCCAAGTGTAATATTCACCATTAAATTGAGAAGTAAATTTTAAAGATTTTAAAATTTCATAATCTAATTTTAAGCCTCCTTGTAAAGTAATGCTGCGTTGTTGTTCGTCGAAGAAATCTAATTGAGCAACTGGATTTCCAACATTATTAATTGAGCTTCCGGTTTCACTTGCAAAACCATCATCACCTACACGAGAAACTCCATATTTACCATCTGCAAAATATACAGGAACAACAGGAGATTGTTTGTAAGCATTTGTAAAAGCTGATAATGGTTGTGGAGCTGATTTAGTCGATGTTAAACTAAAGTTTTGAGTTAAAGTCAATTTCTTAGAAATTTTATATTCATTATTATTTCTAAAAGTAGTACGCCCATAATCTAAACCATTTAATATCCCTTTTTCTTCATAATTTCCTAAACTGAAAAAGTATTTAATGTTTTCTGTAGCACCAGAAACAGATATGTTATTTTGAGTATAACTTCCTGTTCTTGTAATTTCATCAAACCAATCTGTGTTAACCGGCTGATCTTGAGAAAATGTAGTAGATTGTAATGCTGAATTAGTGTAGTATGCGAATTTATTACTTCCAGCCATTTTTACTTTTTTAAGCGGCGTTCTTACACCACCAAAGCTTTCAATTTCAACAGAGACTTTATCTCCTTTACCTTTCTTAGTAGTAATAATGATTACTCCATTTGCAGCTCTTGTACCATAAATAGCCAGTGCAGAAGCATCTTTTAAAATGTCATATGAAGTAATATCATTTGTATTAATATTGTTGATGTTTTCTGTTGCCATTCCATCTACAATATATAAGGGCGATCTTCCCCCTAAAGCTGTACCCAAACCTCTAATTACTACAGAGGGAGTACTTCCTGGTACATCAGAAGAAGTTACTTGTACACCTGCCGCTTTCCCTTGAATAGCTTGAGATGCATTTAGAACTTTTGTTTTTGCCACGTCTTCCCCTTTTAATGAAGAAATTGCAGTTGTGTTATCAATCTTTTTTCTCGTACCGTACCCAATTACAACAACTTCTTTTAAGGCAGTATCAGCTGCTTCTTTTAAGGTAATTGTCATTGGTGCGGTTGTTGCCGGTACAGAAACTGGATCAAAACCTAACATAGAGACTTTTAAAATGTCTCCAGGTTTTGCATTGATTGTAAAGTTTCCGTCGAAATCTGCATCAGCAGTTGCTCTAGCATCAGATGAAGCAATCACTGCTCCGGGAATTCCCATTCCGCTGCTGTCAACTACTTTCCCTTTAATTGCTTGTGCTTGTCCAGACATATAGACTGGTAACAATAAGAGCACAAATAAGCTAAAAATAAAATTTTTCATACAGTTTGTAATCGTTTAAGTTAGTAGAGCCAAATTAAGCAATTACAACGTTGTAGTACATCAAATACCACTACAGCATAGCTACATCATTATGTTAAAACACAAGTGTATCCTAATGATTATCAATATCATAAATGTTAAATCAATTTCTTTAACATAACCTTATGATGTAGTAATGATGTATTGGAATTATGTAAATTTTGATGTAGAAAAATATAAATTCTGTAAAAAACAAACTGTAATCTTACAGACTTAATAAAAACTTGGACAGGTTTTCGTCCTGAGTCAGATTTAATTTCTTTCTGAGGCGATATCTGTGCAGTTCTACACCTCTAAAAGAGATGTTCATCATAGGTGCAATTTCCTTTGAAGAAAGGTTCATTTTAAGATAAACACACAGTTTTATATCTTTTGGAGTTAAGTGAGGATATTTTTTTGAAAGGTTTATAATAAACTCATTATGGATTTGATTTAAATTAGTCTCAAATATTTCCCATTCGTGTTTATTTACTTCATTTATCTTGATTGCTTTTTTAATTTCGCTTTTAAGTTTATTGAAATCTTTTTCAGAATCTAAAATGCTTTGGATATTTTCAATCATTTCGCTTTGCTTAGCAATTGACAACGATTTTCCGGCAACCTCAGAAGATTTGGTTTGTAATTCCAGTTCTAAAATATGTTTTTCGTATTCCTGAATATTTAATTCGTTTTCCTTTTTTAATTCCATTTCAAGAATTTCACGCTGATGCTTTAATTCTTCGGCCTGTAATTTTAATTTTTGTGTATAACGAAGCTTATTCCATTTATAATAGAAAAACAATACTGCCCCTATTAACAATAGATAAAGAAGAATCATCCAAAAAGAGAAATACCATGGCTGAGCAACTTTAAAATCAAAACTGGAAACTTTATCATAATTAGCCCCATCATGTTTAAAAATTACAACGGAATGTGAACCGCTGCTTAAATTATTTAAAACTATAGCTCCATTTGAAATTGGAATATAATTTTTGCCTTTATTTATCTGATAAAATAAATTTGGTTTGCTTGCACCGTAAATTCCGGAAATAACATTTATTCTGAGTTCTGTATTGTGTTTTATTTTTCCATCATTTTCCAGTAGTTCATTGTCATTGTAAGCTTCAACTTTAACGCCTTTGTTTTGTTCATTTTGATATCCTAACTGAAGTGAAATAAAACCATCATCAAGATTGAGTAAATAATGATTCTGACTTCTAAAAATTCTCAGGTTTTCGTTAATAAGTTTTCCTTTATAATATTTCTCCTGAATAATATTCCAGATAAACTTATTGTCGTGTGAATAGATATGATATAAAATTCCGTCCTGAAGCACCATAAAATGATCCTTATCGATTGCCACAACGTCAGAAATATTTTTAAAATTCGTATTGAACAATTCATTTTCTTCTAATTTATTCGAAATCGAATTAAACGTGTACCAAACGTTATTGATTAGAAAAAGTATTTCGTTTCTAAATTCAAAAATCTTAACACCAAAATCATTTTTGATTTTACTTTGCTGCGTGATGTTTTCAACCTTTATAGTTTTGAAATTATCATCCAGAAAAACCCGATACAATCCACGGTAATTATCGGCTGCCCAAATTTCATTTTTTTTATTTTGGGCTACATATTTAATCGGTTTCGAAAGATCATTTATTCTTATATTCTGCGATAGTTTTGACGCATCATCATAAACTAAAACGCCGCTGTAGGTAGACTGAAAATACGCATCATTAATAGTACTTTTTGATAAATTCCATCCGCCGCTCACATTATTTATTTTTGCCAAAGCACCATTTTCATAACAAAAAGTTCCGTCATTATGACCTATAACATATTTACTGCCAATTTTGGTAATATTCCAACCCTGTCCTTGCGTGTTTGGGAGCATTTTAAAATTACCTGAATCAAATTCAAAAATTCCGTGATTTGAAGCTATTAGATAACCTTTATCAATTGTCGCAACTGAATATACAGATCCCAGAATTCCGGAATTATCATAAAAGAATGAAATAGGAGAATTAACCTCAACATGTGCAAGTCCGTTATCAAGACCCAGCCATAAATCTTCTTCTTTATCAAAACCAATACTTAAAACCGAATTATTCATCAGAACATTATTTCGGTCAATATTTTTAAAAGTATTATTGTTGAAATCGTATATAAAAACGCCTTTGTTTCCTGTGCCGATAACTAGCTTATTATTTTTAATAAACTTGGCTACATTAATTCCGTTAGATTTTAAAGTTTCATTTAATGGATTATTCCAGGGTTTTAAACCTCCATTTTCAACAATGAAAATTCCTTTTTTTTGTGTAAAAATATAGGTTTTGTTTTTATCCTTTTCTATCGCGTGAACAACCGTATTTTTTAAAATATTCCAGCCTTTCGGGTTTGCAATTTTGGAACCTTTCATTTTAAAAAGACCTTTATCTACTGAAGCAACATACAGATCTTTGTCAACAACGAAACAGTAAGAAATTAAAAAAGGAAATTTAATTTTTTTAATGTGTTTTCCATCATAAATAAAAACATCATTGAAAGACTGAAAATACAACGAACCATTAAACCTGAAAATTTTCCAGATTTCTTCATTGTCTTTTTCAGCAAATAAGCGAAGATTTTTGGTGATAGAAACGTAACGCATTTTACCATTTTCTCTGTACCAATATCCAAATTCTTTGTATGAACCGGAGTAAATTCGGTCTCCTTCAATTAAAATTGAGCGAATAATTGTCTTATTGGGCAGAGCATATTTTTCCCAAATAACGCCGTCATAACGCAGTAAATAATGGTTATTAGCAAAATACATGGCTTTATCTTTACCCTGAGCAACATTCCAGATTTGATTGTCACCCTGATAGTCTGATTTATTATAATTTTCTACGAAAGGAAGAAGTTCTTGTGCTTGAATTTGAAAAGCAGCGAAAAACAAGAAAATTGATTTTAAAAGTATCGATTTCAAGATATTCGGTTTTAAATTCAAAGATACTGACAAATATTGATTTTTTGGATCAAAAAAAGCTTCTCGATCGAGAAGCTTTCTTTATATTTAAATTTATTTTTCTAATTTTCTAATAACTGATAAACCTGATTTGCGATTTCATATTCTTCATCAGTTGGTACAACCAAAACTTTCGTTTTTGAATTTGCTGTGCTAATTTCTCTGATTTCTTTTGAACGAATTTGATTTTTTTCGGGATCAATTTCAATTCCAAAATAATCCATATCGGTACAAATCAATTTACGCATGTATGAAGAGTTTTCACCAATTCCGGCAGTAAAAATAATAGCGTCTAATCCGTTTAAAGCTGCTGTATATGAACCTATAGTTTTCCTGATTCTGTAGGCATTCATTAATAAGGCTAATTGACAGTCTTTATTTCCTTCTTCGGCTTTAGATTCGATATCACGAAGGTCGCTGTAACCTGTTAAACCAAGCATTCCGCTTTGTTTTAGCAAAATAGAATTTACTTCATCTGGTGTATAACCTAAATTTTTAACCATATAAAAAATAACCGATTGATCGATATCACCGGCACGAGTTCCCATAACTAAACCATTTGCCGGAGAAAATCCCATGGTTGTATCGATACTTTTTCCATCTTTTACAGCTGTCATACTGCAGCCGTTTCCTAAGTGAATTGTAATTATTCTCGAACCTTTTTCTAAATAGCCAATGGCCTTTTCTGAAACATATTTATGGCTTGTTCCATGAAAACCGTAAACACGAACTTTATGTTCTGTTAAAAGGAAATTTGGAATGGCATATTTATAAGCTTCAACAGGAATCGTCTGATGGAAAGCAGTATCAAAAACGGCTACTTGTTTTGCTCCTGAAAAAATTTCTTCGGCAACATTAATTCCCACTAAATGAGCAGGATTATGAAGCGGAGCCAGCTCTGAAAGCTCTTTTATTTTGTCTTTAACTTCTTCGGTAATTATGGTTGTATTGGAGAAATAACTTCCGCCATGCACTACTCTGTGTCCAACTGCCGTAATTTCTGAAGTTGTTTTTATAACTCCTTTTTCAGGATCAAGAAGCATATCGGCAACCTTTTGCAAACCAATTTTATGGGTTTGAACAGGCAGTATTTCTTCATATGAATTTGAAGCTGTTTTAAACGTAATATTTGATGTTTCTAAACCAATTCTATCGATCATTCCAGTACAAATTACTTCGTTTTCCGGCATAACCATTAATTGGTATTTTATGGATGAACTTCCTGAGTTAATTATAAGTATTTTCATTTTTTATGTTTTTGCCACAAAGGCGCTAAGTCACTAAGTTTATTTTAATTCTGAAGACAGAAATTTTACTTTTTTATTGTTGAGATTAGCACGCGGATAACGCGGATTTACTTCGTAAAGACGCGGATTGAAAAGGATTTTTTATTCGATCAAAAATAAAATCCGTGTAAATCTGCGTTTTCGCGGTAGCGAATCAGTCTCATCCGCGTTCTATTTTTTAATTTTTTATTTCTTGTTGTTGAGATTAGCACGCGGATGACGCGGATTTACTTCGTAAAGACACGGATTAAAACGGATTTTTATTCTATCAAAAATAAAATCTGTGTAAATCTGCGTTTTCGCGATAGCGAATCAGTCTCATTCGCGTTCTATTTTTTTATTTTAATTCCAAATTTTTAATTGATTATAATCCCTGCGCTTGTATTGCTGTAATTACAACTGTATTGATAATATCATCGACTGTACAGCCTCGGCTTAAATCATTTACAGGTTTGTTTAAACCTTGTAACATTGGTCCAATTGCTAAAGCACCTGTTTCTCTTTGTACGGCTTTATAAGTATTATTTCCGGTATTTAAATCAGGGAAAATAAGTACGCTCGCCTGTCCTGCTACTTCAGAATCCGGCATTTTGCTTTTTCCAACCGCGCGATCGACTGCAGCATCGTATTGAATTGGCCCTTCAATTTTTAAATCAGGACGTTTTTGTTTTACGATTTCGGTTGCGGTTCTCACTTTATCTACTTCATCCCCTTTTCCTGAAGCTCCTGAAGAATACGAAAGCATAGCTATTTTTGGTTCAATTCCGAAAGCGGAACTTGATTCTGCTGATGAAATGGCAATTTCTGCCAATTGTTCTGCCGTTGGGTTTGGATTAATGGCACAATCTCCAAAAACAGAAACCCTGTCTTCTAAACACATAAAAAATACGGATGAAACGACAGAAGAATTTGGTTTTGTTTTGATGAACTGAAGCGCCGGTAAAATAGTATGCTGCGTTGTATGTGCCGCTCCCGAAACCATTCCGTCGGCGTGGCCTTTGTACACCATCATCGTTCCGAAATACGAAACATCTTCCATTAAATCCCTGGCCATTGTAATACTTACGTTTTTAGCTTTTCTAAGCTCATAATACGTATTGGCGTAATCTTCGTAAAGTTCAGATTCTTTAGGATTTATAATATTTACTTTTGAAAAATCAAGGGTGATTCCTAATTCAGTAACTTTATTTTCAATTTGCTTTTTATCTCCAATAATCGAAATATCAACTACATCCATTGCCAAAAGCCTTGAAGCTGCAATAATAATCCTGTCATCATTTCCTTCCGGAAGAACGATGTGCTTGCGATGCTGTCTGGCTCTTTTAACCATATTGTATTGAAACATTTTTGGCGTCATGCCTTCTGCTTCAAAAGTGATTAATCTTTCTGATAAAGCGTCGTTATCAACGTATTTCTCAAATGTAGTTATTGAGGTTTCGATCTTGTGCGTATTGTTAGCGTAGATTTCAGATTTAATAGATCCTATTTTGTTTGTAATGTGATACGTTCCGCCATCAACAGCAATAATTGGAACAATGGCCGAAAGTCCTTCTATAAGCTTTAAAATACTTTCTTCCGGAACAATATTTCCGGTTAGAATGATTCCTGAAATAGTTGGGTAATTTGCAGATTCATTTGCCTGTAAAGCTCCCAGAATAATATCAGATCGATCTCCTGGCGTAATTACGAGCGCGTTATTATTTAAATGAACCAAATAGTTATGCAATTGCATAGCTCCCACACTAAAATGGCCAATTTCATTATTCAGGTAATTTTCTCCAAATAACACTTTTGCGTTAAGTTCATTTACAATTTCCTGCATGGTAGGATTGTTTAAACTTGAAACCAGCGGAATTGTATTTACTAAAACATTTGGAGGAAGGCTTTTTTGCAGGCTTTTGGTAACTAATTCAATATTTTCGGGCTGTACTTTATTGGCAAAAACAGATAAAACTTCAACCTCTTTTACTTTAAAAGAATCGTAAACCAGATACAAACTATCAACCAGTTCTTCTAAAGTTTTACCAATTCCTGAACCAATAATTATGGTTGGAATTCCGAGGTTTTTTGCAATTAAAACATTCAAATCTAATTCAATAGAAGTTCCTTCACCGGTAAAACTCGTTCCTTCAACCAAAACAAAATCAAATCGTTCTTCCAGTTTTTTATATTTCTCGATAATCAAATCCAGAACCTCTCCTATTTTACCTTTATTTTTCTTTTTAATCAGTTTGCTTTTTGTGATAGCATACGCATCTTCAAAATGAATATCAAGGTTAAAATAAGACAAAACTGTTTCGATATGATTATCTACTTCACCATCCACAAAATCTTCGATTATAGGCCTGAAATAACCTACTTTAGCCGTTTTACCAATCAAAATACTCATTAAGCCAAGTGTAATTATCGACTTCCCGCTGTTTTGATCGCTTGTGGCTATATATATAGCTTTACTCATAATTATTTATATTATTCTAAATATTAAATCCACACAAAATCATTTTTTTCTAAATTGAAATAAACATTAAAACCAACGTCTTTTCTTGAAATAAATGATTAATCCCAACACTAACAAAAACATAATGCCCATTACTACAAAATAGCCGTTTTCTGTTTTCAGTTCCGGCATATTTTCGAAATTCATTCCATACACTCCAACAATAAAAGTCAGCGGAATAAATATGGCTGAGATTATAGTTAAAGTTTTCATGATTTCATTCATTTTCCGGCTTTGTTCCGAAAAATAAAAATTAGAGGCACTTTCGAGCGCGCTCATATCTGATTCTATTTGTTCCAAAAGTTCTAAACTTTTTTGATGAAGTCTGATAAAGAAATTAAACGTTTCTTTCTGAATCAGACCGTTATTTTCATCGTCATCTTTAATTGTTTTTAGATAATATAAAGAATCCCGAAGCGGAACTATTGAACGTTTTAGAAAATTAAAATTATCCCTGTGATTCTCAATTTTTTCTAAAATTACAGGATCAGCTCCTTTTTTAGTCAAATTGATTAATTCTTCGATCTTCTCTTCTTCATCTTCAATTGTAATGTAGAAGTTTTCCATAACGGCATCTAAAAGTAAATACAGCAAATAATCTACTTTTTTAGTCCTTACAATTCCTGCATGTGTACGAAGGCGCTCGCGAATGTGGGTAAAGAAATCACTTCGTTTTTCCTGAAATGAGATTAAAATTCCGTCTTTTAAAATAAAACTAATTTGTTCTACGCTGATACTATCTGAATATTCAGAAGGCAAAAGTGATTTTATATTAAAGAATAAAACATTTTGCTGTTCCTCTAGCTTGGTTCTTTTGGTAGTATTTAAAATATCGGCAAGTAAAAAATCATCCAGCTTAAAATGTGCACCAATTGTTTTAATAAGATTGATGTCATTTAGACCATGAATATTCAGCCAGTTATTTTTAGAATAATCAAAACAGGAATTTAAAGCAAGAACTGTAAACTTTTCATATTCAACAACATCGGCATCATCATAAACAAAAAGCTGCATTTCGGCTTCATGTTCTTTATGCGAGCCTGTATATTCTAAAGTAATGTGTTGGAGCTTTCTTCCTTTTTTGTATTTAATCTTTCTCATTCAAAAAAATTTACAATAGTAATATTACGAAAAAGAATCTGAATGGGAAATGACAATTGTCATTTTGTAAAAAACCTTATAAATAGATGCACTGCAGTGCATCTCTACGTTAAATAACAGGCATAAAAAAACCGAGTCATTTCTAACTCGGTTTGATATCATTTTCGATGTAATTTATTGTTTGTAAACCGTATATGATAAATTAGTAAACACTCCATTTTTTACTTCAAAAACTTCTGGAGTTACAATTTTAGTTTGCAACACGCCTCCTTTTACAGCTTTAAAACTAAATGTTCCCGAAACCGTCTTTTTATTTGGATCCATTGCGGTTATTGTTATTTTTCCAGAAACAGGAATGTGTTCTGTATAAGTATTTCCATCGATTAAATAAGAATTAATAAATAATGCATCACTAACCTGTAATTTTTTATCTTCTTCATCTATCTCTTCGTAAAAATTATATTCTTTTAATGGCATTGCATCTTCAGCAGTAGTAGCGTTTTCACATGCAAGCATAAGCATTTTAGAATCATCTTGAATGTTTATATCAAAACGCTGGTTCATTCCTGGTACTTTAATTAAAGTCACACTATTGATTTTTGTAGGTTTCCAGTCTGCTCCATTTATAACAGCAGAAACTGAGTTTTCATTGTCAACAGCATTATCATCGTTATCACTGCTGCATCCCGTAAATAGAATAGTCAGGAAGATAAACCCGAGGCTTAAGATTTTTTTCATGGTATTTTTTGTTTTAGGTTATTTTTCCCAAAACTAAGCTAAAACCTGATAATTAAATTGAGGGAAACCTCATTTTGCGAAGTTTTTTTCAATTAAATCAATCTTAATTTTCATATAACTGAAACACAACAATTTAATATATAGACACAAAAAAACCGAGTCATTTCTGACTCGGTTTTTATATTCAATTGTAGAGACGCACCGCAGTGCGTCTTTACGTAGTAAATTATTTTACTTCTTCGAATTCAACGTCTTCAACATTGTCTCCAGATTGCTCTTGTTGTGGAGCAGCTTGTTGACCTTGTTCACCACCTTGAGCGTACATTGCTTCTGTAGCTGTTTTCCAAGCTGCATTTACATTGTCTAATCCTTTTTGGATTGCCTCAAGATCTTGAGATTGGTGAGCAAATCTTAATTCAGTTAAAGCAAACTCGATAGCTGTTTTTTGATCGTCTGTTAATTTATCTCCCAATTCTTTCAATTGACTTTCAGTTTGGAAAATAGTACTATCAGCTTCGTTCAATTTTTCAGCTCTTTCTTTTGCAATTCTGTCAGCATCAGCGTTAGCTTCAGCATCTTTTTTCATTTTTTCGATTTCTTCAGCTGTTAATCCAGAAGAAGCCTCGATACGGATATCGTGAGATTTTCCAGTTCCTTTATCAGTTGCAGATACTTTGATGATACCATTAGCATCGATATCGAAAGTTACTTCGATTTGAGGAACTCCTCTTGGTGCTGGCGGGATACCATCTAAGTGGAAACGACCAATAGTTTTGTTATCAGCAGCCATAGCTCTTTCTCCTTGTAATACGTGGATTTCAACAGATGGTTGAGAATCAGCAGCAGTAGAGAATACTTGAGATTTTTTAGTTGGGATAGTTGTGTTAGACTCGATTAATTTAGTCAATACACCACCCATAGTTTCGATACCTAAAGAAAGAGGTGTTACGTCAAGTAACAATACATCTTTTACATCTCCAGATAAAACTCCACCTTGAATAGCAGCTCCAATAGCAACAACCTCATCAGGGTTAACACCTTTAGAAGCTTTTTTACCGAAGAATTTCTCTACTTCGTCTGCGATTCTTGGCATACGAGTAGAACCTCCTACAAGGATAACTTCGTCGATATCAGATGTAGATAAACCTGCATCTTTTAATGCTTTAGCAACTGGCTCCATAGAACGTTTTACTAAAGTATCAGATAATTGCTCAAATTTAGCTCTAGATAATTTTTTCACTAAGTGTTTTGGTCCAGAAGCAGTAGCAGTTACGTATGGTAAGTTGATTTCTGTTTCAGCAGAAGATGATAATTCAATCTTAGCTTTCTCAGCAGCTTCTTTTAAACGTTGTAATGACATTGGATCCAAACGTAAATCAATACCTTCTTCAGATTTGAATTCGTCAGCTAACCAGTCAATAATAACCTGGTCAAAATCATCACCACCTAAGTGAGTATCACCATTTGTAGATAATACTTCAAATACACCGTCACCTAATTCAAGAACAGAGATATCAAAAGTACCTCCACCTAAATCGTAAACAGCAATTTTTTGATCAGTTCCTTTTTTATCTAATCCGTAAGCAAGTGCAGCAGCAGTTGGCTCGTTGATGATACGCATAACTTTAAGACCAGCAATTTCACCAGCTTCTTTAGTAGCTTGACGTTGTGCATCGTTAAAGTAAGCAGGAACAGTAATAACTGCTTCAGTTACAGTTTGACCTAAATAGTCTTCAGCAGTTTTTTTCATTTTTTGAAGTGTCATTGCAGACAACTCCTGAGCAGTGTATAAACGACCATCAATATCCACACGTGGAGTATTGTTGTCACCTTTTACAACACTGTAAGGAACTCTTTTTGCCTCATCTTGAGTTTCAGCAAAAGTGTGTCCCATAAAACGTTTAATAGAAGCAATCGTTTTTGTAGGATTCGTTACTGCTTGTCTTTTTGCAGGATCCCCTACTTTAATTTCGCCACCTTCAACAAAAGCGATGATAGATGGAGTCGTTCTTTTTCCTTCTGCATTAGGGATAACAACTGCTTCGTTACCTTCCATTACAGAAACACAAGAGTTCGTCGTACCTAAGTCAATTCCGATTATTTTACCCATTTTTTATATATTTAATTTTGATTTAATTTTCATAACTCACGTGGCATAAGTCAATCTTTGTGCCAAGATAAAAAACCAAAGTAAATTGTCAGTTTTAATATTGGCACAACAATATTCATCTGACAACATGACATTTTTCAAGACTGACAACCATGGCATAAGCCTATAAATATGTCATATTTAAAGGAGCTTATTCCCGCTATCCGCTATATCTTTTATGGTCTCGTTAAAGAAACGAGACCATAAAAGGATGCCGCTTCTATCGGGGCTAGGGCATTAGTTTTCATTAGAACTTTTGTCTTTCTCCAATCAGAATAATTTTTAATTAAATACTGAATTAAGTACATTAGCATTTTTCTAAATCCAAAAAATGGAAAATTACAGCATCATTATATTTATACTTGCCATCGTAATCGGATTATCTGTCTTTGCTGATAAAGCAAAACTTCCCTACCCTATTCTTCTTGTAATTGTTGGAATCGCCATTGGTTTTATTCCAACCATGACCGAAATCCAGATTAATCCCGAAATTATCTTTTTGATATTTCTGCCGCCATTATTATATGATGCTTCGTTTAATATTTCTCCAAAGGATTTTAAAACCAATCTCAATACCATCAGCACGCTGGCGATAACTTTAGTTTTTCTTACCACATTTTGGATTGCCGTAGTAGCTCATTATATGATCCCGAATATTACCTGGCCGCTGGCATTTGTACTTGGCGCCATACTTTCTGCAACCGACGCCGTTGCCGCTGTAAGCATTACTAAAGGACTGGGAATATCTCATAAAACCATTACAATTCTAGAAGGTGAAAGTTTAATAAACGATGCTTCTGCACTTGTTGCCTATCGCTTTGCTGTTGCAGCCGTAATGGGATCTGCTTTTGTAATCTGGAAAGCAACGCTGCAGTTTATCTTTTTATTAGGAGGCGGTTTTTTGGTAGGAATGGTGATTGCAAAAATCCTTGCTTTTATATTAAGTAAAGTACATAAAAACACCAATGTCACGATTAGCTTTATGCTATTAATGCCGTTTGTAGCCTACTTGGTAGCAGAACAATTTCACGTTTCAGGCGTAATTGCAGTAGTAGTTTCCGGACTGGCAATTGCCCGTTTCAGCAAAAAAATATTTCCGGAAAACTTAAAAAACAGTTCCAAAAGCCTTTGGGATATTATCATCTTTCTATTAAACGGATTAATCTTTATTTTAATTGGACTTAATGCCAGATATTTATTAAAAGATATCGATAATCACATGATTCTGCCATATCTCGGTTATGCTTTTATCATTACAATTGTAGCTTTGTTGATTAGAATGGTTAGGGTATTTCTCCAAAAAATCAATCTTCAAAAAGCATTTCAAAAAAACCGAGGCGGAAAAAGAAAAGTTAGTGAAGATGCGCTGTTAGACTTTAACAACAGTATTATTTTAGGCTGGTCCGGAATGCGCGGTATTGTATCTCTTGCCATTGCTATTGGACTTCCAAAATTTCTTGAAGACGGTACTCCTTTTCCCGAAAGAAATACGATTATTTTTATTTCTGTTGCAGTCGTGCTTTTTACGCTTATCGGGCAGGGACTTACGCTTCCGTGGATCGTTAAACGATTAAATGCTAAAAGTGAAAAAGAACAAAAACTAGAAGAAAATTTAAAATAAAAATAAAATATCGCTTCAAAATACAATACTATTTTACCTACATTAGCTTCATTAATTTTAACCAAAAACTTCTAATGAAAAAAGTAGTATTACTAGCGATTGCCTTTATTTTCTTTTCCAATTCTTACGCTCAAAAAACAGAATTAAGAGTTTCTTTAGATTCTGGACTTTCTGCTTTTGGCGGAAAAAGTGCAGAATCATCTTCGTTTATTTTAGATTCTGAAACCATAGGTTATGGATACACCAATAATCCTTATGGATCAAAAAATACGCTTTCTTATGGAGTTTCATTAAATTTGAAAAGAGTAACCAGAGTTAATTTTATATATGGTATAGGAGTTGGTTACGAAGATTTGCGAAGCAAAACTTCCTTGACCTCAGTATTTAAATATGAAGAAGCTGTTGCTGTTCCCGTTTCTGGCGAAACTTTCATGAATGTTAATACCATCAACGTAAACCCTTTTGCCGGATACCGTTTTAATGCAGATACATTTCCTATCGATTTAGTGGCAGGTCTTGATATTGCAAATATCCTAAGTACTAAAGAAAAAGGAGATGCAACTGATACAGATGGAAATAAATATACTACGTCTAGAGACAGAAAAACAATAAGTACAGATTTACGTCCAAGAATTCAAATCTCAACAGATTATAAAAAATTTGGTGTTTATGTAGGCTATTCTTTCGGATTAAAAAATTATCTTGATGGATATGTTGGCGGCACAAACGAAGCTTACTCAAAAATCTTCAGATTTGGTGTAACGTATCAAGTACTATAAAAAACTAAAAAACTCTGGAATATGAAAAATAGCATTGCAATTTATGGCGCTTACGGACACACGGGAAAATTTATTGTCGCTGAACTTTCCAGAAAAGGATATCAATTAATTCTTTCCGGAAGAGATGAGGAAAAGTTGCAGCAATTGAAAAGTCAATATCCAAATTCAACAATAAAAGCCGCAGATATTAGTGACGCTGAAAGTTTAGACAATGCTTTTTCTGAATCTGAAATTATTATAAACTGTGCAGGTCCATTTTTAGATACTGCAGAACCTATTATTGAATCTGCTTTAAGGTTAGGTATTCATTATATTGATTTAAGTGCCGAGCAAAAAGCAGTTTTAGATGTATTTGAAAATTATGCTGAAAAAGCCAAAGGCAAAATTTTAATAATTCCTGCCGTTGCATTCTATGGCGGTTTAGGCGATTTATTGAGTACGGCAATAACATACGATTGGGACAAAATTGACGAAATAAACATCTATATTGGCCTTGATTCCTGGTATCCCACAAAAGGAACCAGATTAACAGGCGATAGAAATCATTACACCAGATTAACATTAAAAAACAATAAATTACAAGAACTGGAACCAAGTGTTCCAATTGACTGGAATTTCCAAAATCCAATTGGAATTAAACAAGTTGTGAGTCTACCTCTCTCTGAAATTATTACCATTTCACGTCATTTAAATGTAAATACGATCAATACTTATTTGAGTCAAAATTCTTTAGACGATCTTAGAAATAAAGATACTCCTGAACCTGAACCTACTGACGAAAAGAACAGGTCATCGCAGCAGTTTTCTGTAGAAGTGGTTGCTGTAAAAGATAATATCAAAAGAAAAATTACAGCACAAGGACAAGATATTTATGCTGTAACTTCACCTTTAGTCGTAGAAACCGTAAACAGAATACTATCTGAAAAAACAGCTAAAACTGGTGTTACCGTTATTGGAGAAATTTTTGACACAGCAGATTTTTTAAAGTCTTTAAATGAAGATGACATCACAATTTCGGCTATAGAAGAATCTCATTTATAATTTTTCATTAAAAAAAGTATCCGTAAAGTCCTGTAAACACAAGGAATTTTAATTATTTTCAAATTTATTTCAAAAAAAATAAAATATTTTGTCCAATTCCGAAAGTTCGATTGTTATTAGAGTATAACATTAAAACTTTATACAAAATGGAAACAAGAATTAACATTCACGAAAAAGGACAAGACGCTTTAAAAACACTTTACGGAATTGGCGGTTATTTAAAAAAATCAACTTTAGAATCAGCTCTTTTAGAATTAGTTTTATTTAGAGTTTCACAAATAAACAGCTGCGCCTATTGCTTAGATATGCATTATAAAGATGCACGCCATAAAGGTGAAACTGAACAACGTTTATACGGATTAAGTGCATGGAGAGAAACCTCATATTACACAAATCGCGAAAGAGCTGCTTTTGCCTGGGCCGAAGCTGTAACAAAATGCGACGTGCCAGATTCAGTTTATAAAGAAGCAGTAAGCGAATTTAACGAACAGGAATTAATTGATTTAACCTTGGCAATTACAAACATTAACACTTGGAACCGCATCAACCTTGCATTTCCTAACGAACCGGGAACTTACAAAGTTGGGCAATTCGGTTAATCAAAATAATTATCGCATAAAAATATTGACATTAAAAAAATAATATCATGAACGAATTTGTATTAATATTTAGAAGAGATTATATCACTAAAGAAACACAGCCTTCTCCACAGGAATTACAGGATTCACTTAAGCTTTGGCAGGATTGGCTGGGCGGAATCGCTGCTCAGAACAAGTTAGCAAAACCTTTACAGCGCTGGGATGGTGAAGGCAAAATTGTTAAATCGAACAAAAGTGTAATCAACGGGCCTTATGCCGAAATTAAAGAAGCAATTGGCGGTTTGATTATAATAAAAGCGGCAGATTATGACGAAGCCGTAAGTATTGCAAACGGATGTCCGATTTTAGGATTGGGCGGAAATGTTGAAATTAGAATGGCCGTAACCGGAGCATAATAATCTTAAAAATAACTTCTTATTCTTTTAAAAAGGAATTTTATAAATGGAAGAAAGTCAGCTTTTACCCAATTTATTTAGAACAGAGTACCGAAAAATAGTTTCGGTACTCTGTTATTTATTCGGAATTGAAAACATCGAAATCGCCGAAGATATTACCAGCGATACTTTTCTCGCCGCAACAGAATTATGGAGCGTAAAAGGAATTCCGGAGAATCCAACGGCATGGCTTTATACCGTTGCAAAAAACAAAACAAAAAATTACTTAAAACGTGATACACTCTTCGAACAAAAAATTGCCGTCGAAGTAAAACACAATGCTAATAAGTCTGAAGAAATTGAAATTGATTTATCCAATAAAAATATCTTTGACAGTCAGTTAGCCATGATTTTTACAGTTTGTGATCCCATAAATTCTGCCGAAGCACAAATTGCATTGGCACTAAATCTGTTATGCGGATTTGGAATTCAGGAAATTGCAGACGGTTTTTTAACCAATAAAGAAGTCATTTACAAAAGAATTAACCGCGCCAAAGAAAAACTGAAAGAAGCCAATGTGAAAATTGAGCAGCCCAGCAATTCTGAAATCAACAACAGACTCGAAAATGTCTTAACAACCCTGTATTTACTATTTTCAGAAGGTTATTATTCAACGTCTCAAAATACAATTTTACGAAAAGACGTTTGTGCCGAAGCCATGCGTTTAACTTTTTTATTAATCGAAAATCCGGCAACAAACCTGCCACCCGTAAATGCATTACTTTCCTTAATGTGTTTTCATTCTTCAAGATTTGATGCCAGAACAAACAGCGATGGAGAAACGGTTTTATATCAAAATCAGGATGAAACACTCTGGAATCAGGAACTTATAGAAAAAGGCACTTATTTTCTCGGTAAAGCATCAACCGGAAACAAACTTACGAAATACCATCTCGAAGCCGGAATCGCATATTGGCATACTCAAAAAGAAGATTCTGCCCAAAAATGGGAAAACATATTACAGCTTTACAATCAATTATTAATTCTCGAATATTCGCCAATTGCAGCGCTCAACCGCACATTTGCTTTAGCCAAAACAAACGGAAAACAAACTGCCATTATTGAAGCAGAGAAATTACAATTAACCGACAATCATTTTTATTACTCTTTATTAGGAAACTTATATACAGATATTGACAATAAAAAAGCACTTGAACATTTCGAAAAAGCTTTGCAGCTTGCCAGTTCCGTTTCTGATAAAAACATCATCAAACAAAACATCGGTATACTAAAAATATAGTTTAATCCTCAATTTACTTTCTCAGTTCCATTCAGTTTTTATTTGTAATTTAGATTTCTTAAAATGTATGTTCAAAAAACAATTTCAGTACAGCATTTAAAAAATTATTAAATTACAAATACAAAAATGGCTTCATTTATTAAGGAAATCTCTTTTCGCTGGTCAGATCTTGACCCAAATTTTCACGTTCGTCATAGTGCTTATTACGATTTTGGTGCACAGCATCGTATCGAAATTCTCGAAGAACTTGGCTTGACATTACGAGTAATGCAAACGCAGGGTTTTGGTCCCGTTTTATTTAGGGAAGAATGTGTTTTTAGAAAAGAATTAAAACTTTCAGACAAAATATTTATTCATACCAAAACATCAAAAATGAAAGCCGATGCTTCGCGCTGGTCTATCATTCACGAATTTAGACGAGAAGATGATACACTTTGTGCCACCATTACAGTCGACGGTGCATGGATGGATACCAAACTTAGAAAACTGGCTTCTCCAACTCCCGAAATTGCAATTCAGGCTTTAAGCATTTTTCCAAAAAGTGATGATTTTGTTGGATTGTAAAACACAAAACAAATGAAATATTCTATAGCGTTTTTAATTTTTCTGGCTGTTTTTACAAGCTGTGAATCGCATAAATCCAAAAAGGAAATCGCAACTCCAAAAGAAACTGTTACAGCTTATTTAGCTGCAACAAATCATTTTGATTTTAAAGCTGCGAAAGAATTCGTGATTCTTAATAAAGAGAATTTAATGAATTTAGAAACCCTTAAAAAAATGGAAAAAAGCATTCCGGATGATCAAAAAGCAAGATTTCTGGATAAAGAAAAAGACGCTCAATATTTCGAAAAAGAAATTACAGATTCGACTGCCCAAATAGTTGTTTCTCCAAATCAGGATATTGCTATGCCAATAGAATTTAACCTGAAAAAAGTAGACAAAAAATGGTTAATCGAATCTGTAATTTTACATTAATACAAAAATTCTCAAAGCTATGATCGATTACTTAAAAGACTTTAGAATAGGAATTTTTATTGCTATTATAGCCATTACAACCATAATTTTAGGTTCGATAACAGATAAAGTACTTCGCTATTTTTTATACCGAAAATTAAGCGATAAGGAATATGATGTAACCGGATTTAAGTTTCTAAAACATTTTATTATCACTGTAATTTATATTTTGGGATTTGCTTTTGCCTTAATCCAAATTCCCGAATTTAAAATAATCGGACATTCCTTTTTAGCTGGTGCCGGCGTAATTTCTCTAGTTGCAGGTTTAGCTTCGCAACAGGCTTTGAGTAATATTGTGAGCGGAATATTCCTTGTGATTTTTAAGCCTTTTAGAATCAATGATAAAATCACCATAAATAATTTTGTCGGCACAGTTGAAGACATCAATTTGAGACAAGTTGTTTTAAAAGATGCAGAAAATAACAGAATTATAATTCCAAACTCCGTTATCAGCAATCAGATTATTGTCAATACTAATATGCACGATACCAAATGCTGTAAAATAATCGAAATAGGAATTGGCTATGAATCGAATGTCGAAAAAGCATTAGAAATAATGCAGGATGAAATCGCTAAACATCCGCTTTTTATTGACACCAGAACTGCCGAAAATAAAAAACAAAAAACGCCTTTGGTCGTAGCAAGAGTTGTGGCTTTGGCCGATTCGAGCGTAACACTAAAAGCTTGGGCTTGGGCAAAAAACTCTACAGACGGTTTTGTTATGTATTGCGATTTACTGCAAAGTATCAAAAAACGTTTTGACGAAGCAGAGATTGATATTCCGTATCCGCAAAGAGTTGTAACACTTAAAAAATAGTTTATAAACGACACTTCTCTCTTTTTTCTGATAATTTTAAGACTTTAATTTTTGCTTTTCAAAATGCATAGCGGTAAATTTATAATTCTTAATAAAAATGCATCAGAATGAAAATTATAAAACTCATCATATTAGTATTACCCTTATTTTGTTTTTCGCAAGAAGAAAAAATAAAGGCCTTAGATATCAATTTAAGTAATTATGAATATCCGTTTCCAGTTCAGTTTTTAGAATTGAATAATCAGCGCCAAAATTTAAAAATGGCGTATATAGATATTAAACCAGACAACTACAATAACAAAAACATTGTTTTACTTCACGGAAAAAATTTCAACGGCGCTTATTGGGAAACTACAATAAAAGCTTTGACGGCAGCAGGTTTCCGAGTTATTGTTCCGGATCAAATTGGTTTTGGGAAATCATCAAAACCAGAAAATTATCAATACTCATTTCAGCAATTTGCCGAAAATACCAAGAAATTACTGGATCATTTAGGCATTACAAAAACAACGATTCTAGGACATTCTATGGGCGGAATGTTAGCTACAAGATTTACTTTAATGTATCCTGAAACTGCCGAAAAATTAGTTCTCGAAAACCCAATTGGTTTAGAAGACTGGAAACTTGTCGTTCCTTACAAACCAGTCGATTGGTGGTATGAATCTGAATTAAAACAAAATTATCAGGCTATCAAAAAATACCAAATGGAAAATTATTACGACGGAAAATGGAATCCCGATTATAAAAAATGGGCCGAACTTTCTGCCGGTTGGACTTCTGCTCCAGATTATAATAAAGTGGCGTGGAACTCTGCTTTAATGTACGATATGATTTTTACACAGCCTGTTTTATACGAATTCAAAAACATCAAAAGTCCAACGCTTTTAATCATCGGAACAAGAGATAAAACTGCAATAGGAAAACCTTTAGTTTCTGAAGAAATTCGAAAAACAATGGGAAATTATGCTGAATTGGGCAAAAAAACTCAAAAAGCAATTCCGAATTCAAAATTGGTTGAAGTTCCCAATACCGGACATTTACCACACATAGAATCTTTCGATCAATTTATAAAACCATTAATCGTATTTTTGAAATAATATATTTTTGGTTTGCCACAAATTATATTTTTATTCGCCACGAATTTCACTAATTTACACTAATTTTTATTTACATAATGCTGAAAAAATAATTCGTGAAAATTCGTGTAATTCGTGGCAAACATTAACTAACTAATAATCTAAAAATTAAATAATATGTTTACAATCGACCAAATCAAAGAAGCGCATGCTAAAGTAAAAAGCGGAGCTGATTTTCCAAATTATATACAAGACTTAATCATTCTAGGCGTAAAAGGTTACGACACTTTTGTGAATGACGGACACGTTGAATATTATGGTGTTAATGGTTATTCTGTTACATCTGATGAAAAATACAATCCAATTTCGATTGCTGTAAGTGTCAACAAAGAACTTTTTATCGAGTTTTTAGTAAAACACCAGAACGGTGAAACAGATTATCTTACTTTTTGCAATCATGCAGGACAATGCGGAATTGCAAAATGGAGAGTTGATATTATCGAAATGACCTGTACTTATTTTGACAGCGCAGAAAACGAAATTTTAATTGAAAAAATTCCAGGTTAATCTAAAAAATCGATGGCAAATTTAAATCCAATTTATTCGCTGACTAAAAAAGCTGTTTTAGTATTGCTTTTTTTAGCAAGCTTTTCAGGCTTTTCTCAGCATAAAAAAGAAAAATCAAAATTTAAAGTAATTGCTTTTTACACCGCAAAAAATGATCAGGCACACATAAGTTTTGTGCATGAAGCCAACAAATGGTTCCCAAAAGCAGCCGAAGAAAATCATTTTGTTTACGACTCTACAGATAACTGGAACAATCTAAACGCAAAATTTTTAGCCAATTATCAGGTTGTTTTATTTTTAGATACAAGGCCAGAAACTCCGGAACAGCGTGAAGCTTTTCAAAAATATATGGAAAACGGCGGCGGTTTTATGGGATTTCATTTTTCGGCCTTTGCTTTAAACAATTCGAGTTATCCTCAAAATTGGGATTGGTATCATAATACCTTTTTAGGTTCGGGAGAATACGGAAGTAATACATGGCGCCCGACATCGGCAGTTTTAAGAGTTGAAAACCAGCATCCGGCAGTCAAAAATCTGCCTAAAACATTTACATCAGCACCAAACGAATGGTACAGATGGAGCAACGATCTTAGAAAAAATCCGGACATAAAAATTCTTCTCGCAATTGACGAAAGTAGTTTCCCTTTAGGAACCGGACCAAAAGCACATGAAATTTGGCATGAAGGCTATTACCCTGTAGTTTGGACAAACAAAAACTACAAAATGCTGTATGTCAATATGGGACACAATGATATTGATTATGAAGGCGGAACTAACAAAACGCTTTCATACACTTTTGAAAATAAAAACGAAAGCAAATTCATTCTTGATGCATTGCTTTGGTTAGGAACTTCTAAAAAATAAATGGATTAAAAATGTCTAAACTTTCACCCATTATAAACGCTGAAGAATTAGTAAAACTTAATTCCTCAGAAATCATTTTAATCGATGCCAGAGCAGGAATTAATGCCGAGGAAAATTACAAAGCAGAACATTTAAAAGGTGCTCGTTATGTCGATTTAAACAAAGATTTAGCAACAGTCGACTGCAATCCGAAAAATGGCGGAAGACATCCGCTTCCATCTTTAGAAAAATTTTCAGAAGTACTTTCAAAAACAGGAATTTCACCAGAAACTCATGTTGTCATTTATGATGATAAAAATGGCTCAAATGCCGCTGCGAGATTTTGGTGGATGCTAAAAGCCGTAAATCATGAAAAAGTTCAGGTTTTAAATGGAGGCTTACAAGAAGCTGTAAAAATTGGTTTTCCTATAAGTTCAGAAATAGAAAATTTTGAAAAAACAGAAAATTATCCAATTTCAAAATGGAATTTAAAAACGGCTGCTATTGAAGAAATCGAAAAAGCCCGAAATAACAGCGAAAATATCGTAATCGATGTAAGGGATAAAAATCGTTTTGACGGGCTTACAGAACCTTTAGATTTAATCGCCGGACATATTCCCGGAGCGGTAAATGTTCCGTTTAGTGAAAATCTTGACGAAAATGGTCTTTTCAAATCTCCTGAAGTTTTATCCAAAAAATATGAAGAAGTTTTAAATAATAAAACGTCAGAAAATGTAATTGTACATTGCGGTTCGGGCGTTACGGCTTGTCATACTTTATTAGCTTTGGATTATGCAGGAATAGAAATTCCAAAACTTTACGTAGGTTCCTGGAGCGAATGGTCAAGAAATGACCGCGAAATGGCAACGAAAAAATTAGAATAAACTATATTTTTTTTGCCACAGATTAAAAGGATTAAAAAGATTAATCATTTAAATCTGTGTAATCTGTGGCAAAAAAATAATACAATCAATATAAAAATACCACAATGCAACATTGGGATATACTTTTATCTAATCAGGTAAATAAAAAAGCATTCATAGACAGTTTACTTAATGGAGAAGCAAAAGGAGAATTAGCCGTTTTTAATACTCAAAAAGGGATTTTATTCTCAGACATTGCAATTGAAAAATTCATCGAAAAAGAATACCAATACGACAGCGTAGAAGCATCTCCAGAATCACACAGACAATTACGCACATTTTCATCTGGAGAACGTAAAAAAGAGTTTTTAAAATACTGCATTAATCAAAAACCGGATTTTATCATTTTCGATAATCCGTTTGATCATTTAGATCAGGCTTCGAGAGTAATTTTAGCCGATTCGTTAAAAGATTTAACTACCGAAATCGCTATTATCCAGCTGCTAAATCGTGTTGTTGATGTTTTGGCGTTTGTTCCGAATAAAGCACAGATAAACGATAATACATTTGAATTACATCCAATTTCAAAAACCGAAAGTCATTTTAAAACCTTAAATACATCGGCAATTCCAAAAGCAATTGAACCGCATTCTTTCCACGAAAGTGTATTAATAAAACTGGAAAATGTTTCGGTTAGTTATGACGAAAGAAAAATTCTCGACAATATTTCATGGACAATTAAACAAGGCGAATTCTGGCAGTTAATTGGCCCAAACGGTTCTGGAAAAAGCACGATTTTATCTTTAATTACAGGCGATAATCCAAAAGGATTTGGTCAGGATTTATTTTTATTCGGAAGAAAAAAAGGAAGTGGAGAAAGCGTTTGGGACATCAAAAAACAAATCGGAATCTTCACAACATCTATGACCGATTTATTTCAAAAAGGACACACTCTTGAAGAAATGATTCTTTCCGGGTTTTTCGATTCCATCGGACTTTATATTGAACCAACAACGCATCAAAAACAAATTGTTTCGCAATGGCTTGAAGTTATTGAAATGACACATTTAAGAAAAAAACGTTTCATTGATCTTTCTATCGGTCAGCAAAGAGTGGCGTTAATTGTTCGTGCCGTTTTAAAACATCCGCCCTTATTAATTTTAGACGAACCTGTAGAAGGTCTGGACGACGAAAATGTAGATTTGGTAATTCAGCTTATCAACACCATAAAACAAGAAACAAACGTTACAATTCTGTACGTTTCGCATAGAATAGAACAAGGCCTCGCTCCTACTTCTGTTTTCGAACTTCTACCAAATCCAACGGGATCAATCGGTAAAATAAAATATCATTCAGAATTAAATTAAAAAAGATTGCCAATAGCATTATAGCACAAAGTATATCTGTAGAGGCGCACTGCAGTGCGTCTCCGCAACGAATATCCACAATACGTTAGACGCACTGCAGTGCGTCTCTACAGAAAATTGGAACGATGATAAAATTATAGTGTTGAGCTTAATTTTCTTTTTAAGAATATTAAGTTTATTGAGACTCACGCTTAATTAACTTAATATCTTAATGGTAAAATAAAAAAAGCCCAAGTTGGAGCTTTTTCTATATTCTTTAATCTATCCTCTATTTTCTAAAAAATTAATTCTCTTCATCTTCCGTATTATGCGATTTCACGTAATTGCGCCATTTTTCAATACAATCCTGAAAATCCTGCGGTAACTCCGTATCAAAACGCATCATTTCTCCCGTATTTGGGTGAACGAATCCAAGCGTTTTAGCATGCAGTGCCTGACGTGGCAAAGCTTTAAAACAATTCTCTATAAACTGTTTGTATTTTGTAAACGTAGTTCCTTTTAAAATCAAATGTCCGCCATAACGTTCGTCATTAAATAACGGATGTCCGATATGTTTCATGTGCGCACGAATTTGGTGCGTTCTTCCAGTTTCCAGTTTGCAGGAAATCAAAGTCACATAACCAAAACGTTCTAAAACTTTATAATGTGTAATGGCAGGTTTACCTATTTCAGGATCAGCAAAAACGGCCATTTGCATGCGGTCTTTTAAATGCCTTGCAAGGTTTCCTTCAATTGTTCCGCTTTCTGCCGCAACATTTCCCCACACAAGCGCAATATATTCACGCTCTGTAGTTTTAGCTTCAAATTGTTTCGCCAAATGCGTCATTGCCGCTTCTGTTTTGGCAACAACCAAAAGTCCAGAAGTATCTTTATCAATTCTATGCACTAAACCAGGACGCTCGCTGCTGTTCATTGGCAGATTATCAAAATGATGTGCCAAGGCATTTACCAAAGTTCCGGTATAATTTCCGTGACCCGGATGCACCACCATTCCCGGCTCTTTATTGATTAATAAAAAGGCGTCATCTTCATACACAATATTAATCGGAAGGTCTTCCGGCAGAATATGGTTTTCATACGGCGGATGCGATAACATAACCGTAATCACATCAAAAGGTTTTACTTTATAGTTTGATTTTACCGGAATATCATTTACAAAAATATTTCCGTCGGATGCTGCGTTCTGAATTTTGTTACGCGTAGCATTCTGAATCAAATTCAGCAAATATTTGTCAATACGTAAAAACGCCTGACCTTTTGGTACTTCAAATCTGTAATGTTCGAATAATTCGTCTTCCAGATCTAAATTTTCTTCAATATTATTGTTCATCTTTTGGGGTTTCTTCAGGCACTGCTGTACTATCTGCTGCCTGACTGTCATCTACATAACTCGCTTTTCCGTCACCTAAAACCAAATCAATTTTAGACGCTTTCAAAACACGGTCTCCTACTTTTAAATTTCTGCCTTTTAAACGCATTTCTAAAACCATATCTTTTCCAAGATTCGGGATATAAGTAATTGTTCCCGGCTCAAGTCCTAAAGCTTTTAAAGTTGGCACCGCTTCACGATATGTTTTTTCAATTAAATCAGGAATTTTCACAGACGAAAATCCCGAAGAATTAATTTTAATATATATTTTTCTTCCTACTTTAACTTTAGTTCCCGGCAGCGGATCCTGCTCTACAACACTATATTTCGGAAATTCACTTCGGTAATCAACACTATCCAAAAGCACATAATCTAAATCCAGCTCATCCAGTTTTTCTTCAACTTGTTCTTCAGTCAGTCTGGCTAAATTAGGAACAGCAATTTCGTGTCCGTGATCAGTTGTAAAAGTCAACCAATGCATAAACAAATAAACCAAAACCGCAACAATAGCAGCCGCACTTAATACCTGCAAGAAAAACACTCGGCTAGTTAAATACTTACGTAAACTCATAAATTTATTTTTAGTTGTCGCAAAGATAAAGTATTTCATTTCAAAAAAAATGATAATTTTGTTTAAAACAATAAACTCCTCAATTAGGCAGATAACCCTAGTGAATGCTGGATGTAGTTGGCACAAGGATTTTACAGATGTAAACAGATTTGAAAAAAATAATTCGTGAAATTCGTGACAAAAAACCTGAAACCTGAAACAAAGAAAACCTGAAACAAAATATAAAACAAAACATATAAATGAAAAACATTGCCATCATCATGGGCGGATATTCAAGCGAATACAAAATCTCGCTTATCAGCGGAAACGTTGTTTACCAATATCTTGACAAAACAAAATACAACGGATTCCGTGTTCATATTTTTAAAGAAAAATGGGTTTATGTAGACGCAAACGACGCCGAATTCCCAATTGACAGAAATGATTTTTCTGTTACGGTAAATGGAGAAAAAATCACATTTGACTGTGTTTTCAACGCCATTCACGGAACTCCGGGCGAAGATGGATTAATGCAGGCTTATTTTGAATTATTAGGTATTCCGCAATCGTCTTGCGATTATTACCAATCGGCATTGACTTTCAACAAAAGAGACTTATTATCTGTTTTAAAACCATACGGAATCAAAACGGCAATTTCTTATTATTTGAATAAAGGAGACGAAATCAATACTGCCGAAATCGTTAAAAAAGTAGGCCTGCCATGTTTTGTAAAACCAAACAAAGCGGGTTCAAGTTTTGGAATTTCAAAAGTAAAAAGCGAAGCTGAACTTCCTATCGCAATTGAAGTAGCGTATAAAGAAGATAACGAAATTATCATTGAAAGTTTCCTTGATGGAACCGAAGTTTCTGTAGGTGTAATTAATTACAAAGGAGAAGTTATCGTTTTACCAATTACCGAAATTGTATCAGACAATGATTTCTTCGATTACGAAGCTAAATACGAAGGAAAATCACAAGAAATCACACCAGCCAGAATCTCTGACGAGTTGACAAAAAAAGTGGGAGAAACAGCAAAACGTGCCTACGAAGTTTTAAAAATGAAAGGATTTTCAAGAAGCGAATTCATCATTGTAGACAACGAACCATACATGCTGGAAATGAACACAATTCCGGGTTTAACAACCGAAAGTTTGATTCCGCAGCAAGCAAAAGCAGCCGGAATTTCTCTGGAAGAATTATTTACAAATGCGATTGAACTAGCTTTGGCATAGTTCCTAAGATACTAAGGTGCTAAGTTTCTAAGATCTTAGCACCTTTATTTTTTAATTTATACAACTGTCAGACTGAGCGAAGTCGAAGTCCTTCTCAAGAAATCTCCAAAAAACTTAGTAACTTAGAATCTCAGAACCTTAGCACCTAAAAAAATGAAAGAAATCTTCGAATGGAATAGACTATTTTTTAATGAACTGCCACAAGTTTTTCTTTTGGAAGTAATATTTCGTTCAACAGTAATGTTTACCATTTTACTGCTAACGTTAAAACTGGCCGGTAAAAGAGGTGTAAAACAATTATCGATTTTCGAAACCGTAATTATCATTGCATTAGGTTCTGCTGCCGGCGATCCAATGTTTTATGAAGATGTTGGAATTGCACCTGCAGCCATTGTATTTTTAGTTATTATCATTTTGTATCGTTCTGTAACATGGCTTACCGGAAAAAGCAAAAAATTTGAAGAGTTTATAGAAGGCAAAACCGAATGCTTAATTAACGATGGAAAATTTTCTATAACGAGTTTTAAAAAAGAAACTTTGGCACAAGACGAATTTTTCTCAGAACTTCGCGTAAAATCAATCGAACATTTAGGACAGGTAAAACATGCCTTTATTGAACCAAGCGGCGAAATAAGTGTATTTTTCTATGAAGAAAAAGATGTAAAATACGGCTTACCTATTTTACCGGCTTTGTTCAATAAAAAAAGTAAAATAATTTCAACAGACGGAATTTACGCCTGCACTTTCTGTGGTCATACACAAGAAGTTAAAAAAGGAACCACAAACTGCGAAATCTGTAAAAAAGACGAATGGGTTTCGGCAATAAAAACACTTAGAATCACGTAAAATAAATTCCAATCCCGAAGTTTCGGGATAAATTCCAAATTCCAAAAAAACTAAGATTTAGCATAATCCAATTAAAACTTAGAATCTTAGTAACTCAGAACCTTAGAACCTCAAAAAAATGAGAAAAGCAATATTTCCGGGCTCTTTTGACCCTATAACACTTGGACACGAAGATATTATCAAAAGAGGGATTTCTTTATTTGATGAAATCGTAATTGCCATTGGTGTCAACGCCGAAAAAAAATACATGTTTTCACTAGAAGAAAGAAAACGCTTTATTGAAGAAACCTTTAAAGACGAACCCAAAATTTCGGTTATAACTTACGAAGGATTAACCATAGATTTAGCAAAAAAACTAAAAGCAAATTTCATTTTAAGAGGCTTGCGCAACCCTGCCGATTTCGAATTTGAAAAAGCTATTGCACATACTAACAGACGTCTTTCTAAAATCGAAACGGTATTTTTATTGACTGCTGCAAAAACGTCTTATATCAGTTCGAGTATCGTTCGTGATGTATTACGAAATGGCGGTGAATATGAATTATTGGTTCCGGATGCGGTTAGGGTAAAAAAATAATTACATCTGCAAAGTCATTGCGAGGAACGAAGCAAACACACTATAGTTTTCACTCTGCTAAAATTCAGCAAATGAGATTGCTTCGTTCCTCGCAACGACCAAAAATAACAAACTTGCAAGCGAAGCAAATTATAAGTAATTTCGCATTTTTAAAACAAACAATAAATAATGAGCATCGAAAGAGAATTAAGCAAACGAAGCGGATCTAAATGTGAACTTTGCGGCGCCGAAGAAAACCTAAAAGTATATCAAGTATTACCAACACAAAAAGGCGGTATTGACGAAGCTATATTAGCTTGTAACACCTGTATTGACGAAATTGAAAATCCTGATAATGTTGATTTAAATCACTGGAGATGTCTTAACGACAGTATGTGGAATGAAAACGTTCCGGTTCAGGTTGTTGCCTGGAGAATGTTAAGCCGTTTACGTTCTGCCGGCTGGCCTCAGGAATTACTGGATATGATGTATTTAGACGAAGATACACTGGCATGGGCACAAGCAACTGGCGAAGGCGAAGATGATGAAAATAAACTGGTTCACCGCGATAGTAACGGCGTAGTTTTACAGCACGGAGATTCGGTTGTATTAATTAAAGATCTTAAAGTAAAAGGATCGAGTATGGTAGCCAAACAAGGAACTGCCGTAAGAAACATTCGTTTAGACCACGAAAACGCTGAATACATTGAAGGAAAAGTCGATGGACAGCAAATTGTTATTATTACACAGTACGTGAAAAAGATATAAGTCTTCAGTCGCAGTCGCAGTTTTCAGTCAAGTAAAACTGTAAACTGAGACCGCAAACTGTAAACTAAAAAAGGCCGTTCAAAAACTGAACGGCCTTTTTCAATATATTGTTTTTGATAACAAATTATTTTTGGAATAATTTGCTGATTTGATCTTTAACTAATGGCTCAGAAACGCTGTTTGTTGCTGCATCTCTATCTTTGCTTGAAACCATAAATTGAACTGTAGCTTTGTCTGGAACAACATTTCCTGTGTAGTGTAGCCAAATGTAGTTGTTTGGCAACTCTAATTTAATGTCATATAACGGACTCGCTGTAAAACCGCCAATAATAATGTTATATAGGTTAGTATAATCATTATTAACGTTTTTAAAAGAAAATTTTCTTAACGGAGAAGAATCATCATCGTTTAAGATACTTGTGTAGTATACAGTATACTCGTCTCCAATTTTCTGAATGTAGTTGTTATTTACTTTTCCTAATTTCTCTACAGGAACTGTTTCAATAACTTTAATTTGTGCAAACGAAACAAAACTAAAGAACAAAATGGCAATGGTAATAATCTTTTTCATAGTGGATTTGGGGTTTACAATTTTACTGCAACAAAAAAACACAGAAATATTGAAAAAACAGCTATCAATTCATTATTTTTTTAACACAAAATTGTTAATGTTGTTCAATAAACAATAAAAACCTGATATACAGAAGTATAAACATAATTCTAACTTTCTAAAACTATCTCAAAAAGCCTAAAATTTCTTATTTTTCTCTTCTTCTTTCTTTATGACATTTCGGGCAACTTCAATTTTAAACTTCTTACCCTTCATTTTTTCATCTTTAATGTTTTTCAGAAGCTCTTTTACTTTTCCAAATTTTACCGCCGCAAACGAAACAAAATCTTTTACTTCGATAAGACCCAAATCATCTTTTTCAAGTTTTCCTTTTTGAGAAAAGAAACCTACGATATCAAACTTATTCAGTTTTGTCTTTTTTCCGCCGCTAATATAAATGGTTTGAAATTCTGGTGGTTTTGGTAATGAAGTCACATTTTTCACATCCAAAACCTGCATACCATAATCGATGTAATCTAATTGTTTTTCGCTTTCGTGAACAATAATATATGCCGTTCCCGTTGCCTGCATACGCGCTGTACGTCCGTTACGGTGTGTAAATTCGTCTTCTTTTAATGGTAAATGATAATGAATTACGTGTTTCATTTCAGGAATATCTAATCCACGCGCGGCAAGATCTGTTGTGATAAGATAACTTATACTTCCGTTTCTAAACTGAATCAAAGCACGCTCACGTTCATCCTGATCCATTCCGCCGTGATAATACGTAGCGTAAATCCCTTTTTCGTTTAAAGTGTCGCTGATACGTTCTGCAGCATCACGATGGTTACAAAAAATAATAGCCGACTGTGATTTTAATGAACAAATTAAATTGAATAAACTTTCTAATTTATCTTTAGAAGGCGAAACAATCATTTTCATCGAAAGATTTGCTTTTTCTTCTTCTTCTACAATAAAATCCAAAACCGTTGGATTTACAACTCGTGTATATTTCGGAATTTCAATATCTGACGTTGCAGACACTAAAACTCTTTTGTTGACTTTCGGTAATCTTGCAATAATAAAAGACATTTGCTCGTGAAACCCAAGCTGAAGCGATTTATCAAACTCATCTAAAATCAGCGTTTGAATTTTATCTGTTCTAAAAGTTTCTCTGTCAATATGATCGGCGATTCTTCCAGGCGTTCCAATTAAAACTGCCGGAGGATTGCTTAAATTTTTGATTTCAGTATCGATCGAATGTCCGCCGTAACAAATGTTTACTTTGTACTGCGTTCCCATTTTTTTCCAAACCTGCTCAATCTGCAGTCCAAGTTCACGAGACGGAACTAAAATTAAACACTGAACCGATAAAATTTCAGGCTGTAATAATTCTAAAACAGGAAGCAAAAAAGCAAGTGTTTTTCCAGATCCGGTTGGAGAAAGTAATAAAACATTGTTATCGTGCAGGATTGTGTCCTGAGCTGTTTCCTGCATTTCGTTTAGGTTCTCAATGCCTAAATTCGAAAGTATATTGTTAGAATGGTGTTTTTTATTCATTTTGCAAAAGTAGAGAAAATAGTTGGCAGTGTACAGTTTTTAGTATTCAGTTTACAGCCGCAGTCACAGTTTTCAGCTACGATTGAATAGTTTTTGCCACGAATTTCACGAATTTCCACAAATTAATTCGTGCTAATTCGTGAAATTCGTGGCTAACTTTAAATCTAAATTTCTCTATATTTGATTTCTATTAAAAACCCAAATCATGAGATTTTTTACCATTATCATTTCACTTTTTACGCTTACCATTTTCGCTCAAAACAATAAAAAATACGATACCTTTTTTGAAAAAGGAAACGGAAATCAATCCGCATCTTATCCCGAAACTATTGCTTATTTTAAGCTTTTAGCAAATGATTTTCCAACGATTCAAATTAAAGAAATGGGTTTAACAGATTCTGGTGAACCTTTGCACATGGTAACTTTTAATCCTGACAAGGAATTTGATTTTGATAAAATCCAGAAAACAAAAGCAGTTCTTTTTGTAAATAACGGAATCCACGCCGGAGAACCGGACGGAATCGACGCCACAATGCAATTTTACAGAGATTTAGCAATTGGAAAACTGAAAGCTCCAAAAAATACTGTTTTAGTCTGCATTCCTGTTTATAATATTGGCGGTGCTTTAAATCGTAATTCGACAACGCGTGCAAATCAGGACGGACCGGAAGTTTATGGTTTTAGAGGAAATGCCAGAAACTACGATTTGAATCGTGATTTAATGAAATCGGATACGAGAAATACAAAAAGTTTTGTCGAGATTTTCCAAAAAATAAATGCCGATGTTTTTATTGACAATCACGTAAGTAACGGTTCTGATTATCAATACAAACTGACTTATATTATGACACAGCATAATAAACTGGGAACTGTTTTGGGCGATTTTATGAACAATGAAATGATGCCGGCTTTGGTAAAAGATCTTCAGAAAAAGAAAATCGAAACAACACCTTATGTAGATTCTTTTAAAGATACTCCAGACAAAGGTTTTGGGCAGTTTGTTGATAGTCCGCGATATACAACGGGTTACACTTCCCTATTTAATACGATTGGTTTTGTGGTGGAAACGCACATGTTGAAAAAATATGCCGAACGTGTAAAAATGACCTACGAATACATGAAATCGACTTTGGATTTTACCGATGCCAATTATCAGAAAATCAAAGAACTTCGAGTGAAAAATCTGGAACAATATCAGCCTAAAAAATCGTACACTTTAAAATGGGAATTAGACAGCACAAAAGCCACTACATTTTCATTTTTAGGATATGAAGCAGGTTACAAAAAAAGCGACGCCACAACCGGAAATCGTTTGTATTATGACCGAAGCAAACCTTATAAAAAAGACGTTCCGTATATCAAAGAATTTAAATCGGTTAAGGAAATTGTGATTCCTACGGCTTATGTTATTCCGAGAGGATATTGGAATATTATTGACCTTTTAAAAAACAATAATATCTCGTTTACACAGCTTAAAAACGACACGATTATTGAAGTTGAAAGTTATAGAATTGCTGATTTTAAAACCGTTCCGTCTGCTTATGAAGGACATTATGCACATCGAAATACAACGGTAACTTCTAAAATTGTTAAAATGGCTTTCGCCAAAGGAGATTATATCGTTCCAACGAATCAAAAAGGTGTAAAATATCTCGTAGAAGCTTTTGAACCAGAAGGCGTTGATTCATTTTTTAACTGGAATTTCTTCGACCCTATTTTACAGCAAAAAGAACATTATTCTGAATATATTTTTGAAGATACCGCTGCAAATCTTTTAAAAGAAAATCCTGCTCTAAAAGCGGAACTAGATTCTAAAAAACAAACTGATGCTGAATTTGCTAAAAATCCTGACGCGCAGTTGGACTGGATTTATAAGCATTCTGTTTATTATGAAAAGGCGCATATGCAGTATCCTGTTTATCGAGTGCTTTAGTTTTTTTATTTTGCCGATATTTTTTAACGCAAAGTGCGCAAAGATTTTTTTGATTTTGAGTGGTTTTAAAAAACGTTAAGATCGCAAAGCTTTGTGCATAGAACTTTGTCAAAGTTTTTGCACAAAGTTTGTCATTTCGACGAAGGAGAAATCGCACTCGTGAGTCTACAACGAAAATCGCCAATCTTTGTCGAGCTTCTAGTGCGATTTCTCATTCGTCGAAATGACAAAATATTCAATAATTTTTAAAACTTTAAAATGACATACAAACTCTTTCTCGATGATATTAGAGACGTAAATATGGTTTACAAAAAACTAACTAATGATGATTTCGTTGTGGTTAGAAATTCTCATGATTTCAAAAAAGTTATTCTTGAAAAAGGACTTCCTGAATTAATTAGTTTTGATAATGATTTAGGTCTTGATGAAAATGATCAGGTTGCCGAAGATGGTTACGCTTGCGCGAAATGGCTGGTTTATGAATCTGGAATAGATTTACTGAATTTAAAATTCAATGTTTATTCCGCTAACCCTGTTGCTAGTAAGCAAATTCAGGGTTTGCTTGATAATTATATTAGATATTTGAGATCTCAATAGTGTCGATTTGCAATCCGTGATCGAAACGAGAACAATAATAAAAAAACAAAGTTTGCTTTACTTTTCGGGCACGGTTACAAATCCGCGCTATCGGAACGCTAGCGCCAACATAGGAAGAATTATGTCAAAATGATAATTCAAATTCAGAAGACATGCAGGGTGGTTTAATAAAATACCTTTTAAAGAACAAATTACTTATTGGGATGAAATTAATCACTCGACTAAATTTATGGTATTAAAAAAAGCCACTTTTAGAGTGGCTTTTTTTATATATTTTAAAAGGTTAAAATTTAAACAAATGTTCCTTTTTCAATAATCGTTTTAGTTGTCATGGTTCCCGTTTTTTAAGTAATTACTATTTTACAGTATTTTTGTTTTAAACAAAGATATACATATTTAATACTTTACAAAATAAATTTAACTTTTTTAGCTTTAATTCTTCTTAAAAATAAAGATTTTAAATTTTTCTCCTGAAAGCAATAACTCACGAGTTATATATCCTGTTGAGTTGACACTTCTCATTTGATTATCTAAATGAAAAATATTTTTACCTACTGCACTAAAGAATATGTCTAATTTTTCATCAGGTTTGATATTTATAGAAAGACCTTCTATAATTCTTGAAGATGCAAAAGAATACACACGATCATCTTTTAAATCTTGTGTCATTTCAATTTGTCTTTCAATCACATATTTCTTTTTACCACTTAGTTTAGTGGTAAAATGTGTAGTCTTAGGTATGTCTTCTCCTCTTTCATTTTTATTTTTGTCTGTCTTAAATATTAGCTTTTCACCATCACACCTACATTCTTCCCCATTTAACCTTGAATAAATCAACTCCGTATCTTCAACTGGTGACGTAGTTCCAAAATCAACCTCAATTTCATTCTCTGAATGGCTCACAATTGTAAAACTAGAAATTTCAATTATTTTAACAACGTCACCATCCAAACTAAGATTTATCTGCATCCTGAAGTTTTTATAATAATAATCTAAATATTTATCCACATAAAGATCGTTTTCTACTTTTTCTTGAATTTCTTCTCCTAATTCTGGAAATTTTTGTTCGTACTTACATATTGTAACCCTTTTCCATATTTCTTCGAGGTCATTACGTTGTAATAGATAATTATCTGACAAAGCTAGTTCTTTCATTTTCTGACTCAAAACATTAGAAAAATCCTCTGATTTTATTAGATCCGAGAATTGTTTTTTAAAAAAAGCAAGGTTATTCAACCATTTCAACCCACCAGTTAAAACCCCGGTGCCTAAAAAGGTTAAAGATGCTTTTAATAAAAAATCTACTGTTTCCGGTCTTACCCAATATGATTCAGTATTTTTTTGAGGCAAATAATAGGAGTAATAATAAATTAGATAAAAAGCTGGAAATAAGAAAAAAAATACAAAGTAATTCTTTTTTAGAACTCCTTTCAATTTCTTTAAAAAATCCCAATGCTTTGACCATTGGTCCATTAGGTATAATAAAATAGTAAAAACAATCAAAAATATAGCTACAAACAATACCAACTGGGCATAAAGGCTAATGTCTTCATCTTGAGCATTTTGCCTGTTTTTATTTGATACAACATTTTGAAACTTTTCAGCAGAACCGAAAAGAAAAAATAAGGAATTGATAACTAATTTCATTTATATATGTTGGGTAAATAGTTAATTTGCAACAAACATACATAATAAAACACACAATAAAGCTGTGTATTTTCCTATTTCTTAGTTTTTGAAATTTACCCCCGCTAGCGCGAGCGTCTCGCTCGTGAACACAATCAAAATCAAATTAAGATATTTTAAAATAGTCACGAGCGGGACGCTCGCGCTAGCGACAAACATATAAATCCAAACAACAAAAAAAGCCTAATAAACATTAAAATTTATTAGGCTTTTTATATTGTAAAAAGAATAATTATTTATCCTTCAATATTTTTTCTAAATACTCAACTTTATCCTTTTCAGCTTGAATTAAACGTTCGTAAAGTTGTTTATTTTCTTCTATTGATTCCATTAATTTATCTAATGGATTAAAAGTAAATACTGGTCCATGTGAAAATGCACCATTATTACCGCTATTATCATAGAAATTATTGAAGTAATTAATTGCAGCTTCGTCTGAAAAGTTTTTAAGAGCTTCAACATTAACTCCCAAAGCTTTTGCTACTGCATTAAGTTTTTCATCATCAACCTCTTCACTATTTTCAATAACTGAAATTGCCTGCTGGCTCATTCCTAAAGCCTGCGCCAAAGCTTCCTGCTTCATATCTCTAAGTTCACGAATTCGGCTTATTTTTCGCCCTATATGGTTTGGTTTTGTAAATGTGTTCATAAGTCAAAGATAATATTAAGGTTCACAACAATCAATATGTAAAAAACATATTTTGCTATGTGTGATACATTTTTCAATGATTTGTATCATTTCGTTATCAAAACAAAAGTACGATTTTTGAGACATGAAATAGTAAAAAACAAAAAATTACTAAATATCTAAAAAAATCTTTTAAATGCGATTGCGGCATGAGATTATGTCAAACTTGAAACAGGTATTTCCGTAATAAAAAAATGCCTTATTCTGACATTTAAATGACTTATATGGTAGTTGAATAGTTTTTCGAAGGGTTAGTTTTAAGAATACTAACCTTATAACTATTTTATTATGAAAAGATTAAAAAAAGTACTAATGCCTTTTTTGGTTTTTGGCACTATTGTTTTAGCTGCTGGCTGTGACAATGAAGAAAATGACACAGGTCAATTAATAAGCCAAAATGCTAAAATTGATCAGGCTAAAAATTGGTTTGAAAACTACAAATCAAACTCCACAACCAATAAATCAGAAGAAGGAGAATTTAATAAAGCATTTAGAAATCTTGATTACTATTGGGAAAATGCCAAAGTAATCCAACTGAGTGATAATTCTACAGGAATCACTGTACCTATTAAGGACAACCCCGAAGATCCAGATTACAAAGGACAGAAAATGTTATATTTGTATGAATCGGATTCAAAGTATCAAGCTCTAATACAGGAGATATTTCCAGAGTCGCAAGATAAAATTGATGATGCGCAAAAAAAGCAAGGGTTTGAGGATTTAACTTTTTTTAGCGGTTATATCATTCATTGGGATTTTAAAAAAGGCTTTTTAAAAGGAGCTAAATTTGAAAATGACATCATTACGGGAGAGATAAAAGATGTGACAATGGTATTTGACATAGATGCAAATACAAAAAGAAATGTTACAGGTAAAATGGCTCCCATGTTCGACGAAGGAGATGGCCCCGGAGCAGAAAGAATAGTAACCACAAGAGGAGGGAGTACAGCTATTCCATTAAATAATGTTATTGTTACACAGAAATCTCCAGCTCCAACTCCCTCTCTAGCTCCTAGGGACTTTAGTATTGCTGGCGCATTTGGAGATGGAGGTTCAAGTGGGAATTCAGGTACTCCTACAGGTGGAGGAAGTGGAATAACAGCGCCCACACCTGAAAAAATTATTGATGAACTTACTGGGAAGGCAAAATGCATTTTTGAAAAATTAAAAAACTCAAGCTCTGGATTTGAAAATGCAATTAAAAAATTTGACGGAGAATTTACAGTAAGTCACATGAGATTGACTATTAATAATGCATTACCTGCAAATGTATATGGTCAAACTCTATTACCTATTAATTTTGTAATAGAAGTTCAGATAAATAATAATCGCTTGGATAATTTATCAGATTTGGGAAGTGCAACAGTATTTGCTCACGAAATTATTCATGCTGAGATATATCGAAAAATGTTATCTGCCGCTCAACTAGGAACTTTAATGCCAGACAGTAGCAATATGAATCCTCAACAACAAGTAAGTTATGTTAACTCCCTAAAAGACAACTTTCCAGGATTATATGATTATTATTACAAAAGATGGAAGCCAACATGGAATCACGAAATGATGGCTAATCATTATAGAAGTACAATTGCTAGTATTATTCAGCAATTTGACAATAGTCGATTGCCTCGATCTACATATGAATCGATAGCGTGGCTTGGTTTAGGAAGACTAGATACAAATATTACAACAATTGCTTGGGATAATCAATCTTCAGAACAAAAAGCAATGACTACAAAATTAATTAATGAATATATTTATAAAGGACCCTCAAATTGTAACTGATATGAAAAAAAATATTTGTCTGTTAGTATTTCTAACAATTAATTTTATAAATGCACAAACAAAATCAAATGATTATTTTACTCTATACAAAGGAGGAGAAAAATATTTAAAACCCAAAAAATATATACTATTTGATAGAGAAAAAAATAGTGGACTTGAAAAACAAGAAAATAAAAGTAAAATTTACTTTAACACAAAAGGTGAAAGTTTCATTTTTGATATGAAAAGGCACAAAAAAGACACTTGTTCTGTTGATATTTTAAAAAAACTTACACTTGAAAACACAACTAATTTGAAAAATGAGGCTTGTGAATTTTTCAAAAAGAAAAAAGAAGAAGTGGAAAGGAAAAAAAATATTACATTGATTTACCCTCCCAAGGGTTGCCAGTCTTATTTTAAGGTTTATATATTAGAAGAAATAGGCAATAATAAAGTAATTAGATATGAGGTAGACTGGGAGTATTCAGACTTCTAAAATGAGTACTTGCGCCAGCGAGATATCAATAACGCACCTAAAACAAATAAATCATGTCCATAAACTTACGAGTTGTAAAATTCATCGCAGTGCTGTCTTTTTTATTAATCAGCGGCGTCCAAGAGAATGGGGTTCCAAATTTTGCCCTGTTACTGATCTATTTCTACCAGTTTTTGTACGACCTCTTTAATAACACGTCGTCAATACTTTGGCAAGGATTAATAGCCATTCCTACATCTGGTCTGCTTGTTTTATTTTTAAGAAGCAGAAATTATAAAATTTTGCTGAGCTGTTTTGTAATCTTATTTTTTATAATGTTTTACATCACAGGAATACTGTACAATTACCACAGGATAAACACTGCTTTTGTAATCCCGTTAGTTCTATTTATAATATCTTCGGTTTATGCCATAGCGTTGGCAAGAAAAACAGCATCTTGATGTTATAGTGCCTAAATTAAATTAAAAAATGATAGAATAATTAATGGATCATTTAATTAATAATAAGACTGGCGAAATAATTACAGGTAAAAGACTTTAAACTATATAATTATGAAAGATGTAACAATTAATGACTTCTCAATATCATTGCTAATTTGGCAAATATTTTATATATGTTTTTTGGCAGCAATAGTATACTTATTGTATAAAATTTACAAAAAAGTCAAATAAGCTTTGTGCTCTACTAGCGTAAGCATCTCGCTCGTGAACGCAATCTAAAAAAGCCTAATAAACATAAGTTTTATTAGGCTTTTTAATTGGAAAAAGAATATCAGTTTTAAAACCGATAGCGCGGATTTGTAATCCGTGCCCGCAAAGTATATCTTTACGTCTTTTTGTCTTGATAATGCTTCTCTTTACGGGCACGGATTACAAATCCGCGCTATCGTTAATCGTTTTGCATTGTGTCCTCTAGGGACACTTGTTTTGCGGAAATATATCGATTACATTATTCAAACGTTCCTACGGAACGTATAAACACAAATCTTTTTTTGGCTACCAACCAAACATTTCTAACGGAATGAATTCTCACTGGCGCGCTCGCCGGCGAAAAAAACTTGAAAACCTATAGCGCGGATTTACAATCCGTGCCCGCAAAGTATATCTTTACGTCTTTTTGTCTTGATAATGCTTCTCTTTACGGGCACGGATTACAAATCCGCGTAATCGTTAAGGTTAATTTTAGCTTAGGATATTTAAATTGTAAAATCAAACTAAAAAAAAATCTGCAAGTAAAACGTAAGATTCAAAATAACAACACGAACTTCAAACCTGAAACGAATCTAACCTCAAAGTGCAGCTGCGTGAGGGATAGAGCTAAGCTACCGAAGTAGCAGCGAAAGCCCGACAGCATCCCGATAAAAGGGCGAATATGCGTAAAGTGAATTAGCCCTTTTATCGGGATGGTGGCACGCCCTAATTATTAAGTTTCAACGGAAAACGAATATCAATTTGAAATTCTAAAAAAAATCCCCACAATGTGACTTTCCGTAAAAATGGTTGGTTATAATATTTTATATTTGAAATAAATCTAACCAAATCCCAATCAAAATTCCTGCTGATGAAACACAAATTAATTTCGTTATTCGTGTTGGTTTTCATTATTTTTTCTTGTAAAAATGAAACTAAAGAAAGTAATTCTATTGCAGAACCTCAAAAATCGAACACAAATACAACTGAATCAGACAGCATAAAAAGTGATTCGGCAGCGGTGGAGTCTTCAACCAATAATTTGGCAGAAAACAAAAAATTATTGTTGGATTTTTATCTTAAAAACGACAAAAAACCGCAATACTTTTTAATAAACAACAATAAAGATACTACGATTGTCTGCGCCGAAAAAACCAAAATAACGATTACTGCGAATAGTTTTATTATTTCAAAAACACAAAAAGAAGTTTCGGGACAAATTAAAATATCGGTTAAAGAATATTATAGTATTTCGGATATTCTTTTAGGCAGACTTTCGACAACTTCAAACGGAAAGTTACTGGAAACTGGAGGAATGCTGGATATAAATGCTGTTTCTGGTGTGGAAAAATGTGATTTAAAAAAGGGAAAAAGTATTGAAATTGAAATGCCTAAAAAGAAAGAAAAAGAGGGAATGCAGCTTTTTAACGGAAAGAGAACAAATGATCAGGTTAATTGGCAGCTTGCTGAGGTTTCAATTAATTTGAATAAGGTTTATAATAAAGTTGATGAAATGCCTATTTATCCGGGTGGTAATCAAGTGTTATATAAAACTCTTGGCAACAGTATAGTTTTGCCGGACGAAATTATCTCAGGGAGAGTTATAACTACTTTTGTTGTAGATAAAGACGGAAATGTAACGAATATTAAAATAATAAAAGGCTTAAGCAAACAGGTTGATGAAGCTGTGGTTAAGGCTTTTAAAAAGCTTTCAAAGTTTATTCCGGGCAAAGTAAATGGCATTCCTGTAAATGTTCAATATTCACTTCCCGTTAATATCCACTCAGATGAAGATGGTAATAATGGCTATTTAAGTTCTACTACTAACAGCAGCGGATTTAGTAATTATGATGTAAAAAAAACAAAAGCAGAGGAATTTGGTTCTTACTTATTTAAAAGTGCGAAACTAGGTTTTATAAATTGTGACAGATTTTTGGATTATGACGAATCGTCTAAAATTGATTATGTGATTAATTTTAAAAATGACAGCAATACCTCTGTAAGCATTATATTTCATAGTATAAAATCTGTAATGACAGGATATTCAAATGCTGATAATGTCTCATTCAACAATATACCATCTGGAGAAAAGATTACTATTTTCGCCATTAAATATGTTGACGACAAGCCTTATTTAGCGACTCAGGAAACTGAAACTTCGCAACAAAAATTGAATAATTTGGCTTTTGAAGAAGTAACTCCTGAAAAATTAAAACAGGAAATAAAAAAACTGGACCGACTAAATTAATTGTCTTAATAAAAGGATTAACATTGATGCTCTAAATAAATTATAATAAAAAGCCCCAATTAGCATTTGGGGCTTTTAATTTTATATTAATCTGCTTTGACTTTTATTTCTTCTGCAAACAAAAGCTTAATATTTTCATACGAGTTTTTAAGCGCTTCTTTGATTTGTTCCGGATTTAGCCAGGCAACTTTTTCGATTCCTTCTTCGATTTGTCCATGTGGAGTTCCTTCAAAATCAGAATGCATTTCGAACCAATGCGTAATTTTGAGTTTGTATTTTCCGTTGCGTTTAAAGATATGATACGTTTTTTGGAGTTTTTGGACAATACGGAGTTTATTTACGCCCGTTTCTTCCTCGACTTCACGCATGGCGGTGGCTTCAATGTCCTCGCCTTTCTCGATTCCGCCTTTAGGTAAATCCCATTTTCCGTTTCTGAAGATAAATAAAACCTCGCCTTTTTTATTATAAACAAAACCTCCGCCGGCTTTATTTACCGGAATTTTGGCTTTGAGGGTTTTCATTATCTCACTTTCGTCAGGATGATATAAAATAGCTTTTTGAATTTTATTTTGAAAAATTTTTATGATAAGCTGTTCTATATCAATACTTTCCAACAAGAACAATTGAAAATCTGTCTCGCGGGAGATTTCATTTGTCAAAAAAAGTGGTTTGTCGTTCACAAAAACTTTATACATTTGTACTATGATTTTTAATAAAGATACTGCCGAAAAAACAGCCGAATTGCTTTTGCAAATAAATGCAATTAAATTGAATCCCGAAAATCCTTTTACATGGGCTTCTGGTTGGAAATCTCCTATTTATTGTGATAACAGGTTAATTCTTTCATTTCCGAGCATTAGAAACTATGTTCGTGATGAGTTTGCAAAGAACATCGAAAAACAATTTGGAAAGCCTGATGTGATTGCCGGTGTTGCTACTGGAGCCATTGGAATTGGAATTTTAGTTGCCGAAAGTCTTGGACTTCCGTTTGTATATGTTCGTCCGGAACCAAAAAAACACGGAAGACAAAACCAAGTTGAAGGTTTTTTTCAAAAAGGACAAAATGTTGTAGTTGTTGAAGATTTAATCAGCACAGGAAACAGCAGTTTGCTTGCTGTTGAAGCTTTACGCAATGAAGGTGCTAATATTAAAGGAATGGCGGCGATTTTTACCTACGGATTTAATGTTGCCGAAGAAAATTTCAAAAATGCCAATGTTGACTTGTTTACGTTAAGCAACTACGAAAATCTTTTAGATTTAGCAGTTCAAAAACAATATATCACAGAAGACCAGCAGTCTACTCTACAAGAATGGAGCGTAAGCCCATCGACTTGGGGACAGGAATAGATTTTAGATTTTAGATTTTAGATTTTAGATTTTAGATTTTAGATTTTAGATTTTAGATTTTAGATTTTCTAAAAATCGCTTCGCTCTTTTTGGGATTTGGAATTTAAAAAATTGGAATTTATTTTGATTGCTACATACAAATAAAAAAACAAAATATTATATGAACTTAGAAAGTCCAAAAGTTACCGTTCAGAAATCAGCTCAGGATTTATTCGATCAACTGACTGATGTTAAGAATTTTGAAAAATTAATGCCGGATAACATCGCTAAATTTGAAGTAATTGGCGAAGATGCTTTTATTTTTGGATTGAAAGGTATGCCTGAAATCAAATTAAAAATGAAAGACAAATCAGCGCCAAACAAAATTGTTTTGGGTGCTGCAAGTGATAAACTTCCGTTTACTTTAACTTCAAATATTGACTCTATTTCTGATTCAGAAAGTGCTGTTCAATTATTTTTTGAAGGCGAATTCAACGCTATGATGGCGATGATGATTAAAGGACCAATCAGTAAGTTTATTGAAACTTTAGCAAACAATATGAACAAACTTTAATAATGGTAAATTATTAATTGTGAATTATAAATGAAAGCCTGATCTGATAGATTGGGCTTTTTTTTACCACAGATTAAAAAGATTAAAATGATTTTTTTCTCTCGCAGATCTTGCAGATTCCGCAGATTTATTTTAAACAAAAAACCTTTGGACCTTTGCCTCTCTGCACCTTTGAACCTCCTAATAAAGCATCTGAATCTCCTTTATCTCAAATTCAGAAACAGAATCATCTTCCAGTAAAACCTGCAATTTTCCAATAGGGGAAACGCCTTGGATAATTCCCATAAAATTTTTATCCTGAAGATTTTTAAAAGGCATTGGGACTCCTTTTTTGAACAGCGAATTAAAATAATCTATCCAAAAAAGAGATGATGAGGTAATCCATAATTCAATTTTCTCTTCGATTTTTTCAGTAATTAAAATTGCCAGATTCTCTTTGTCAAAAGTTTTTCCGGAGATAACTGCCAGAGAAGAACCACGAGGCAGATCTTCATAATTGGTTTGATTGACATTTATTCCGATTCCGACAACTGACACGATCCTGCCATCACTTTTTAGAGTATTTTCTATCAAAATGCCACCAATTTTTTTATTGTATGACATTATGTCGTTTGGCCATTTTATGCATAAATCAGGAATATTTAATGATTTCAACGCATCTAAAACAGCTAAGGAAACTACAATACTCAAATTGAAAACCTGCTCATTATCAAACAGAAAATCTTTCACCAAGACGCTCATAATTAAGTTTTTACCCGTCTCAGAGCTCCACTTCGCTCCCATTTGCCCCTTGCCTTTTGTCTGATTTTCAGCCGTTACCACCGTAAAATTCTCCAGTTCATCCTGACTTGACAATGATTTTAAGAAATCATTTGTGGAATCTATGGCATCGAGTTTGATTAGTTTCATTAAATAATTTAAATATCTTAATTTAATATTTTGTTAAGGTTCAAAAATAATCACAAAATTTGGTAACTTTACAAATTCATATAAAATAATTCATGGCGAAAAAGACTATTAATAATGATGTTCTATTGGCGAACATAATCAAAGGGATTGAGGAAGTAAAAGGAAATGATATCGACATTCTTGACTTAAGAGATATAGACACAGCAGTTTGTGACTATTTTGTCATTTGCAACGGTAGCTCAAATACCCAAGTTAACGCCATTGTAAACTCAATTCAAAAAACAGTTTCAAAAGACTTAAAAGACAAACCCTGGCACGTAGAAGGAACCGATAATGCAGAATGGGTTCTTATGGATTATGTGCATATCGTGGTACATGTTTTCCAAAAACACATTCGTGAATACTATAATATCGAAAGCCTTTGGGGTGACGCCAAAATAACTACAATCGAAAACAAATACTAAAAGAAAAATTTTTCTAAATGGCTAAAGATAATAATCCAAATCCGAGTAAATTTAAAATAAGTCCCTGGTTAATATATACCGCAATTCTTCTAGTTTTTTTATTTATAAGTTTTGCAACCGGTGGATCTAATTTAAGCGAACCTGCACAATTGACTTCTTCTAAATTCAACACTTTATTAGAAAAAGGTCAAATTGAAAAAGTGATCGTTTACAATAAAGCCGAAGCTGAAGTATACCTGACTGCCGCTGCTCTTAAAGATCCGGCAAACGAAAAGGTTTCTAAAGATATTTTCAAAAACCCTAACAAAGGGCCGCACTATACTTTAGAGATTGGTAACGACCAAATCTTTCAAACTAAACTTGAAAAAGCAGTTGGAGAAGGCAAACTAAAAGATTTCAATTTCCTTCAAAAAAATAACTGGAGCGATATTTTAATCAGCTTACTTCCTATCATCATCATTATTGGTGTATGGATTTTCATTATGCGTAAAATGTCTGGCGGAGGCGCTGGCGGAGGCGGACAGATTTTCAATATTGGAAAATCAAAAGCTAAACTTTTTGATGAAAAAACAGATATCAAAACTACATTTAAAGATGTTGCTGGTTTAGAAGGTGCTAAAGAAGAAATACAAGAAATTGTAGAATTCCTTAAAAACCCTGAAAAATATACCAATCTTGGAGGTAAAATCCCTAAAGGAGCTTTACTTGTAGGACCTCCTGGAACTGGTAAAACATTATTAGCAAAAGCTGTTGCGGGTGAAGCACAGGTTCCGTTTTTCTCATTATCAGGTTCTGATTTTGTTGAAATGTTTGTGGGAGTTGGTGCATCTCGTGTACGTGATTTGTTTAAACAGGCAAAAGAAAAATCTCCGGCAATTATCTTTATCGATGAGATTGATGCTGTAGGTAGAGCCCGTGGAAAAAGCAATATGTCTGGCGGAAACGACGAAAGAGAAAACACTTTGAACCAATTACTGACAGAAATGGATGGTTTTGGCACAAACTCTAACGTAATTGTTTTGGCTGCAACAAACAGAGCCGACGTTCTTGATAAAGCTTTAATGCGTGCAGGACGTTTTGACAGACAAATTTTTGTTGACTTACCGGACATTCGCGAAAGAGCTGAAATTTTCAAAGTTCACTTAGCTCCTATCAAAAAAGTTGAAGGTTTAGATCTTGATTTCTTAGCAAAACAAACTCCGGGATTCTCTGGTGCTGATATTGCAAACGTTTGTAACGAAGCTGCCTTAATTGCTGCCCGTAACAACAAACCTGCAGTTGACAGACAAGATTTCCTTGATGCTGTTGACAGAATTATTGGAGGTCTTGAAAAGAAAAATAAAATTATTACTCCAGAAGAGAAAAGAGCAATCGCAATTCACGAAGCTGGTCACGCAACGGTAAGCTGGATGCTGGAACATGCTGCTCCGCTTATTAAAGTAACTATTGTTCCCCGCGGACAAAGTTTAGGTGCTGCATGGTATTTACCAGAAGAAAGACAAATCGTAAGAACTGATCAAATGCTTGACGAAATGTGTGCTACTATGGGAGGAAGAGCTGCTGAAAAGGTAACTTTTGACAGAATTTCGACTGGTGCATTAAGCGATTTAGAAAAAGTAACACGCCAGGCTCGTGCTATGGTAACGATTTATGGTTTGAACGATAAAATTGGAAATGTTACTTACTACGATTCATCAGGACAAAGTGAGTACAACTTTTCAAAACCATATTCTGATGAAACAGCAAAAGTTATTGACAAAGAAATTTCAGAATTAATTGAAGGTCAATACCAAAGAGCTATTCAAATTTTACAAGAAAACAAAGACAAGCTAAATCAGCTTGCCGATATATTAATTGAAAAAGAAGTTATTTTTAAAGATGACTTAGAAGCAATTTTCGGAAAACGTACTTTTGACAAAAATTTAGAAGAAGTCGTTTCGTAAATTATTCATTAAATACACAATATTTTTTAAAATCTTAATTCAAAATACCCTTTTGAATTAAGATTTTTTTATCTTTGAACGTTTTCAATTAACATGTAAAGTATTTCATATAAAAAATGAATTTTTTCAAAAAAATATTTGGTTCCAGCGAATCTGCTTCTGACGAAGAACACGAAAGTGAGTACGCAGGAACTCCTGCTCCAAATAGTCATTTGTCTTTAGACGAACAATTCATCTTTAACTTTAAGAAAAATGGCGGTAAATTTTTGTATTGTGAAAACAATCAGGAAGCTGCAGAACAATTCGAAAATATTTTAGAAGAAAATGACTGGTTTGAAAGTGAAGTATTATGTTACGAACCGGCTCTTTTTCATTTATTGGACGAAAACAAATTATTTTATATTGCCCCATCTAAACCAAAATTTTTATTAGCAAGCTGCGAAAACCTGATTGCAGATGAAGGTTCTATTCTTTTCTCTTCAAAACAGATTAGACAAAACAAACCGAACGAATTACCCGCAAATATTGTAATTCTTGCAACAACTAGTCAGATTCTCCCAATGAAAAGTGATGGTTTAAGTGCCATTAAACGTAAATATGATCGAGATATCCCGACAAATATCACCACTATAAAATATTTCGAAAAAGCAAAAGAAGAAGATTTTACCCAATACGGAAGTGTTGCCAAAAATCTTTATTTATTGCTCTTAGAAGATCTTTAAGATGAACGAAACGCTTAAAAGAACCATTTCTGGTGCTGTTTATATTGCTCTGTTGTTAACTTCAATCTTGTTTTCTACCGAAAGCTTTATCATTCTCTTTGGAATTTTCCTAATTATTACCATTTATGAATTTTCAAATATTGTAAATCTTAACAAAGTCTTTTCGATTTTATTTGGGACATTACTTTATACCATAGTAATACTAATTAGTCATTACAATAAACAAACTTCTGCTTATTTAAATAATATTTTTAAATTAAATCTTGATTTAGAAACCAATATTCAGCAATTAGATATTGTACTTTTAGCCATTACACTGGTTGTATCTATTAAGTGTATTATCTTTTTATTTTATGACTCTGTTCAAAAAATAAGCACCTCCTCAAAATATCTATATCTTTTAGGATACATTGCATTACCATTTCTTTTTATCGTAAAAATTTCCTTTGGAACAAATGATTACAATCCAAAAATCATCATAGGTCTGTTTGTATTAATCTGGACAAATGACACTTTTGCTTATCTGGTTGGAAAATCAATGGGAAAACATAAGTTATTTGAGCGTGTTTCGCCTAAAAAAACAATTGAAGGGTTTCTGGGCGGAATGGTTTTTGCGGCTTTTGCAGGGTTCTTGATTTCAAAATTATACATACAGCCTAATCCGGCTTTTAGCGGTAAATCTATCCTCATATGGACAATTATTGCTTTAATTGTGAGTGTTTTTGGAACGATCGGTGATTTGATCGAATCAAAATTTAAACGAATTGCAGGCATTAAAGACAGCGGTTCGATTATGCCCGGACACGGAGGCATCTTAGATCGACTAGATAGTGTTATATTTGTAGCACCAATTATATTTTTATTTTATCAAATTTTATATTATGTTTCATAAAGAAGGAGCCCCATCTATTTTATTAGGAACAGTTTTCACTGTTGCCGTACTTGTAATTGCTGATAGATTTATTGATATCAATTGGCTGAGAATGCTAGTTCAGATAGCAGCATTATTGATTTTGATCATTATTTTACAATTTTTTAGAAATCCTAAAAGAATTGCTGTAAGAAACAGCGATCACATCCTTGCTCCTGTTGATGGAAAAGTTGTGGTTATTGAAGAAGTTTACGAAGGTGAATACTTTAAAGATAAACGCTTACAGGTTTCTATTTTTATGTCGCCTATCAATGTTCACGTTACTCGTTATGCGATGGACGGAATTATAAAATTTAGCAAATACCACCCTGGAAAATTTTTGGTTGCTTGGCACCCAAAAGCCAGTGAGGAAAACGAAAGAACAACTGTAGTAATCGAAAATGACACTTTTGGTGCCATTCTTTATAGACAAATTGCCGGTGCTTTGGCACGTAGAATTGTAAACTACGCTCAGGAAGGAATGCAGGTTATTCAGGGAACTGATGCCGGATTTATTAAATTTGGATCGAGAGTAGATTTATTTTTACCTTTAGGTACACCAATTAACGTGGTTTTAGACCAAAAAGCAATTGGAGGAAAAACTATTATTGCTACAAAAGCGTAAATGGCAGAAAAAGATTTAGATACACGCTTTAACGAGGCTGTTGAAACTGCATTGAAAATGACTCAGGCCTCACTGCCGCAAGATGTGCAGCTAAGACTTTATGCGTTTTATAAACAGGCTACTTTTGGAACCGCGGTTTACAATCAGTCTGAGAATTTTGATTTACGAAATGCTTTTAAAACGAATGCCTGGATGCAGATTAGTCATTTATCGATTGATGAAGCTAAGGAGTGTTACATCGAAATCATTAATTCACTAACATCAAAATAAATTAATATTATGAAGAATAACATTGTTCGTTTCAGCATTTTAGCTTCATTTTTTCTATTATTTTCTTGTAATGATAACAATAAGCTAACCGAAGTTGTAGAAGTTCCGCTGCCAACTAAAGAAGAAAAAATAACGATTGGTTCTCCAAATGATGTAAAAGCAGATCCGGGTTCGTTTGAACTTACAAAACTGTCTTTTGCTTACGACGGATTAAGTCCTGCGTTACGTTCCTTAACTTTAGAAACCCATTATTCTAAGCACTATTTATCGTATACAAATAATTTTAATAAAGAGATTGTATCTACTGAATTTGAAAATATGCCAATTGAGGATATTTTAAAAAAGATGGATCTTAATAACGCTAAGCTTCGTCAAAACGCGGGCGGATATTACAATCATACGCTTTATTTTAATGTTTTGACTCCAAAGCAGCAGACTCCAAAAGATACACTTGCGAGTTCAATTGATAAAGAATTTGGATCTTTTAATAATCTTACCAATCAGTTTAAAGGTCAGGCTGAAAAACAATTTGGTTCTGGCTGGGTTTGGCTGGTTGTAGACCGATATGGAAAGTTACAAATTACAACTACAGAAGATCAGGATAATCCGTTAATGAAAAATGCATTGATTCCCGGAACGCCAATTTTAGGCATTGATTTATGGGAACATGCGTATTATCTGGATTATCAAAACCGAAAAGGAAGTTATATTGATGCTTTTTACGAACACATAAACTGGGAAAAAGTAAACGAGTATTATGTAGAAGCCCTCAAAAAGGTCAAGAAAGTATAAAAAAGTAAAGCTGGTACTAAAAAAAGTATCAGCTTTTTTTTATTCCCTTATTTTAAAACTCAGTCTTCTTATTAATGAAAGATAAAAAAATATGACTAAAATCATAGCGTATCATTGTATATTCCTATATCTTTAAGCATCGTGAAATACTTTTTTAAATCAAGAATCATTTCACAAAGATCTATATAGCTATTTCGAGCAAACCAATATGCTAGGAAAAAATAGCTATTCTGAATGAAACTATTAAAAAAAAGTACAGTGAAGATTAAAGCTATTCTCTTATATTTTGTCTTAATGATTTTCTTTTCATGTGACAATAAAGAGAAAACCATTTCTATAAATAATACTCAAAAGAGTCCGTTTTTAAAAACCACTCCATTACATATCCACAATCAAAACTCTAAAACAATTGACGTAGAGTATTCATCTGAGCAGTTGGATAATAACAAAGGACTCTCAAATAGTTCTATTAATACTATTTTTCAGGATTCTGACAATTTACTCTGGATAGGAACCTGGGACGGTTTAAACCGTTATGACGGCAGTAACTTTAAAATTTACAGACCGGAAGCAAATAATGAGAACAGTCTGAGTAATCAGGTTATTTTAAAAATAGACGAAGACAATAATGGAAACATCTGGGTTGTTACCATACACGGTATAAACCGATTTGATAAAAAAACGGGTATTTTTCAACGCTATTATTTTTCGCGAAAAGATATCTCGCCGTTATCTGAATCTGAGTTTAACATGGCACTGGACTCTTCTAAAACAGTATTTTGTGCTGCAAAAAATTGGGGAATTGGCTATTTTGAAAACGATAGTTTTCAATTATTAAATTCAAAAAATCTCCCTAAAAAGGCAGTAAAAAAAATGCAGTTTACACAAAAAGGTGAATTGCTGGTTTTGTTTGAAAATAATGATCTCTACAAATTATCCATTGAAACTGCCAAAAGCGGTAAAAAAACAATTTCAGGAATAAAACTAATTTCAAAAGACATTCAGTCGTTTGATGAAATTTCGAAACAAAAAATTGTTACAGTATCACTAAACGGAAACAGCAATTTATACTCTTTAAACAATGAAATTACTCCCTTCCATAAAAATCATATTGAAAAAATTATAGGAAAAATTGCTGAAGGCCTTATCGTTCTGGACAAATCAGGATATGCAGTTTTAGATCAAAATGGTGTTGAGGTAAAAAAGGATTGGCTAAAACATTTAAAAAACAAAACGACCGTTCTCATTCAGGGAAACGAAAACATGTTTTGGGCAGGAACAGATGGCGACGGAATTTTTAAAATAAGTCCGCTTAAAAAACCTTTTAATCTCGTTTCTAAAACAGAGGTTCCAGAACTTGATGGTGCTATTGTGAGGGCATTTTTAGAATTAGAAGATCATTCTTTTCTGGTTGGTACAAAAGGAAAAGGTTTGTTTAAATTCTCTCCAAATTTTTATTTAAATCCTGAGAAACCATTAGATTATAAAAATTATAACGAGAGCAACAGTGCCATAAACAATTCAGTTTTTTCTTTACACAAAGGACAAAACGATCTAATTTTTATTGGTACAGATGGCGATGGTATTACCGTTTATGATTCGAAAAAATCAAAATTAGTTACGTGGAAAGAAATTATAGGCAGCGACGCCTGTTCGTACTTTAAATCTGTTTATTCTATTTATCAGGATGAAAATGGTTTTATATGGGTTGGAACAAACGGATATGGTATGTTTCGATTTAAAATTGAGCATTTAGGAAATAATCTAAAAGTTTCTGATTTTAAAAACTATGCGGCCAATAATAATCAAAGTAATGCATTGAGCAGCAATATTGTCTTTTCGATAATTCCAAAGAACAAAAACCAGCTCTGGATTGGGACTCGTTTAGGCGGATTAAATTTATTTGATATCAAATCAGAACGTTTTTATGCTTACAGAAACCATAAAAATGATCCTGAAAGTTTATCCAACAATGATATTTTATGTTTGGTTACCGATGCTAAAAACAGGCTTTGGATAGGAACCAGTCTCGGTTTAAACTTATTGGAAACAAAAAATGGCAAGCCTGTATTTAAAAGTTTTACGGTAAAAGACGGTTTGCCTAATAATACGATTCACGGAATTGTTTGTGATAAAAAAAACAATCTCTGGTTAAGCACCAATTTCGGTCTTTCTAATTTTAATGTCAAAGAATTAAACTTTACGAATTATACTAAAAACGAAGGGCTTCAAAACAATGAATTTGCTGACGGCGCTTTTTATCAAAATCTAAAATCAGATTTTATATTTATGGGCGGTATAAAAGGATTTAATTATTTTTTACCTCAAAATATAAAAGAGTCAAACATAATTCCAGATCTTTTTATTGATAAAATAAGTGGACAGAATCAGCCGCTGCCCTATTATCAAGGATTGGTTATTGCGCCAAATTCTACTTCTCATCCTTCAATTGTTTTAAATCATAATCAAAACTTCTTTGACATTGAATTGACTGCACTGACTTTTATCAATACTGAAAAATGTCAATATGCTTATCAATTAAAGAATTTTGACAAGGACTGGAATGTTATTGATAATCGAAGAATTATCTCTTTTACAAACGTCCCTAAAGGAAATTATTCTTTATGGATAAAATGGTCAAACAGCGATGGTGTCTGGACTAAACCGGTTCAGGCTGTTGATATACGCGTTAAACCGGTATACTGGCAGTCCAACATTGCCTTTTTAATTTATGCCCTGCTCCTATTGGCTTTTGCGTTTTTCATTCAGAGCTATTACAAAAAACGTCAGTCCCTAAACCAAAATATCTTATTTAGGAAAAGGGAAATGGAAATACATGAAAACAGGCTTACTTTTTTTACAGAAATAGCGCATGAATTTCAAACGCCGCTTACTTTAATTGTTGGCCCAATTCAAAAACTTTCTGAAGTAACCAACCTCAGCGAAAGGAACACGAAATTTATACACATGATTCAGCGCAATTCTTCACGTTTATTGTTCCTGACACAGCAATTACTTGAATTTAGAAAAGCTGAATTTGACCATATCGAAGTAAATGTGAAAAATTTTGATTTGGTAAATTTAATCGAACAAATTGCGGAATTGTTTGATGAATGGGCAATTGAAAAAAACATTAGTTATTCACTTGATATTCCACCTGTTTTATTGGGCTGGTTTGACAAAGATAAAATCGAAAAAATAGTATTTAATCTAATGTCGAATGCTTTTAAATATACGCCTGAAAACGGAAAAATAACCTTGAAGTTCAGTATTCAGGATATTGGTTCGGAAAAATTAAATATCACCATAACCAATACAGGAAAAGGAATTTCAAAAGAAGAATCAGATTCGTTGTTTGATCAGTTTTTCTTAGCTAAATTAAATACAGATGCAGATAATACCATGTTTAGAACAGGTATTGGTCTGGCATATGTAAAAAAATTAATTACGGCATTAAGAGGCGAAATTTCGGTTTCAAGTCAGGAGAATGTCGAAACAACATTTACCGTTTTACTGCCTTGCAATAAAGCCTGTTTTGATGAAAAAGAACTGGACAGTACTGCAAGCGCCATTTTAATTTCGAATCATTTAAAAAATATTCTCGAAGAAACTCCGGCCAAAGAGGAAGAAACTCCGGATAAAATTTCATCATTAAGTCACATTACAGATGATCGAAAATCCATATTAATTGTTGAAGATGAAAAAGAAATCCATTTACTTCTTAAAGATTTATTAGATCAAAAGTATAAACTTATTACAGCGTATAATGGCTTAGAAGCTTTAAAAATTATTGAAAATGAAATCCCTGATCTTATTATCAGCGATGTAATGATGCCATTTATGGACGGAATTGACTTTTGTAAAATAATCAAAAATGACCTTAAAACCTGTCATATTCCGTTTATCATGCTAACCGCAAAAGATTCTGTGCTGCATCGAATTGAAGGAATTGAAAGCGGTGCCAATTCCTATATCGCAAAACCATTTTATCCGGATCATTTACTCATAAGGGTTCAAAAACTGCTGGAAGAAAAAGAGCTGATCTCAAGACATTTTACACAAGATAATCCTATCGAAAATCTGGCTTCTCTGCCTATTAATAATGACGAAAAAGACTTCATAAAAAAAGTAATAGAACTAATTCGCCGTAATATCGACAATGAAAATCTTCAAAGTTTATTTATCGAAAAAGAACTAGGCATCAGCAATTCGCAATTGTATAGAAAAATCAAACAAATATTTGGTTTTACACCAGGCGATTTGATTCGAACCATCCGATTAAAATACGCTGCAGAACTATTGCGAAAGAATATTTTAACCGTATCTGAAGTTTGCTATAGTTCCGGCTTTAATAATCGCTCTTATTTTTACCGCGAGTTTAAAAAACTATATAATACTACGCCCAAAAATTACCAGCTCAAATACAAAAATAAGAGCTAAAAAAAGCACAAAATACTAAATATCAACACAATAAACACCAGTGTACACTTTTGAAGAAATAGTGTACACCGTTTCTTGTACACACCAGCTAATTTTATAAACGATAATTATTTCAATCGTTATCGTAAAACTTTACAAACATCTCTAACCTTTTTAACCATGAAAAAAAACAATCAAAACACTAACCCAATTAACACTTCCTTATCATGATGAAAAAATATATTTATAAGTTATTCCTGTTTGGAATAATGATGGTGGGAAGCATTATGAATGCTCAAACCGTAAAAGGTGTAGTTTCTGATGTTGATGGGCCAATGCCGCAGGCTAATATCAATGTAAAAGGAACCTCAACCTATGCCATAACAGATTTTGATGGTAATTATATCATTAATGCTGGATCAGACGCTGTCCTTATTTTTAGCTATGTAGGATATCAAACTCAGGAAGTTGCCGTATCTGGCAGAAAAGAAATAAATGTTACGCTGGCAGCAGATTCAAATGCTTTGAATGAAGTTGTTATTGTAGGATATACAAGTGAAAAAAAATCGTCCATAACAGGTGCTGTTGCAACTGTAGATATGAGCGAATTAGCTAAAACAAAAGTATCTGATGTTGGACAAGCATTACAAGGGCAAGTTGCCGGTGTTTCAGTTTCGGCTAATACGGGTGCTCCCGGCGACGGACTTAAAATACGTATTAGAGGTGAAGGCACATTGGGTAACAACGAAGTACTTTATGTTGTAGATGGTGTTGCGACCCGCGATATTTCCTTCCTGAACATGTCTGATGTAAAATCGATGACGGTATTAAAAGATGCTGCTGCAACAGCTATATACGGATCAAGATCTTCGGGCGGGGTTGTTATTCTTACTACCAAAAGCGGTGCAAAAGGAAAAGCAAATATTGACGTAGATTATTTTGGCGGAACAAGTTATGCTACTAACCTTCCAAAAATGCTAAACGCAGACCAGTATTTGACCGTAATGGATCAGGCCTGGCACAATTCTAACAATAATCCTGCTAATGCCATAAGTCCTTATCAAACCGATAGAACTAACGGACAGGTTAACGGAATTCCGTTATCAAATACAAACTGGTTAAACGAATTATTTGGTGCAGGAAGAACGGACAATTTTCAGATTTCGGCCAGCGGAGGTACTGATAAAACACAATATTTAATTTCCGGAGGTTATTTTGGACAAAATGGTATTGTCGTGGGAGATAAAGATACTTACAGACGTATCAATTTTAGAGCAAATATTAATACCGAAATTACAGAACGCCTTAAAGTGGGTACAAACTTCCAAATTACGAGCAGCAGGCAGGATAAAATGTCTTCTAGCGGAGATGCTCCGGGAGTAATTAGACATGCTTTATTACGTCCTTCTGTTTTAGGAGTTTATAAAGATGTAAACGATCCAACGTATAAAGCAAATGATCCTTATACTGATTTGCCTTTCTACTTAAACAATAATCCTAATGGCGGATGGAGCCGTAATTATGAGCTGACATCTAACCCTATTGCGATCGTTAATTTTACAGATGATGTACGGTCTGCTTTTAAAACCTTTGGAAATGTTTATGCAGAATATGCTTTTCTGGCTGATAAATCATTAAAATTCAGAAGTAATTTTGGTGCCGAAATCACTTTTGATCACAATAAAGCTTTTGGAGAAAATTTTGGAGATGATAATGACAACGACCCAAATGAATTATATCCGGGACAAGGCAGACAAAACCGACCTTCAAACTTAAACGAAAACAGAGGAGAAGCAACGACTTTTACCTTTACCAATACTTTAAACTATACTAAAACTCTTGCAGAGAAACACAGTATCAATGCTTTATTAGGTGAAGAAACCGTTAGTTACGACCAATCTGCAGTTGGTGGAAGCAGAACGAATTATAACAATACGACAGATCCTTTCCGTTATTTGGATTACGGAAGCGATGTTAACAAAAACAGTTCAGGATCAGCACAAAGCTGGAATCTTATTTCCTTTTTTGCTTCTGCAAATTATGCATATGATAATAAATATTTAGTTTCAGGTACAATAAGAGCCGATGGTTCTTCGCGTTTTGGACCTAATAATAAATGGGGCTATTTTCCTTCGATTTCCGGAGGCTGGGTAATGTCGAGAGAAAAATTCATGGAAAATGCAAAATGGGTTTCTAATCTAAAATGGAGAGCCAGCTGGGGACAATCAGGAAATCAGGAAATCCCTAATAATGCCTATGAAACTCTTGTTACTGAAACTGGCGGAATCATAAATGTGGTTCGTTACGGTAATCCTGACTTAAAATGGGAAACGACTACGCAAACTAACTTTGGTCTTGATTTAGGTGTATTAGAAAATAAACTGACTTTCTCTGTCGATTATTTTGATAAAAGAACCGATGATATTTTACTAGCCGTAGGGCTTCCGTCTGCAACAGTTGGTCAAATCAATAAAACCTACGTTAATGCCGGTGTTGTAACTAATAAAGGTTTTGAGTTTGGAGCTAATTTTCAAAACAACGATCACGAATTCAAATACGGTATCAACGGAAATATTGCCACTTTAAAAAACAATGTAGAACAGTTGCAGCAATATGTTTCTGAAATCAATGATGACAAAACGCACACCAAAACAGTAGTTGGACAGCCAATTAGTTCGTATTATGGATTGAAGTTTGACGGAATTTATCAGAATCAGGCAGAAATAGATGCTGCTTTATATTCTAATTCAAACGGTGCAAAACCGGGCGATATTAAGTTTAAAGACTTAAACGGAGACGGGCAGATTAATGCGAATGACAGAACGTTTATAGGAAGTTCAATCCCGAAAATAACTTACGGATTCTCATTTAATGCCGAATACAAAAGATTTGACATGTCATTTCTTTTCCAAGGAGTTTCAGGTGTAGATCGTTACAATGACTTAAAACAAATTTTAGATTACGACAGCCGTCCTTTTAATTCTACTACTTCTGTATTAAACGCATGGAATGGCGAAGGTACAAGTAACACAATTCCTCGTAATACACTGAATGATAACGGAGGAAGTCAGGTTTCAAGTGTTTTTGTAGAAGATGCTTCTTATTTGAGATTAAAAAATCTTGAAATTGGATATACGTTTAATCCTAAAATAATTGGCGATACGTATTTAAGAATGTATGTATCCGGACAAAACTTATTGACTTTTACGAAATATACTGGTTTAGATCCAGAATCGACTTCTTTTATAGATCAGGGTACTTATCCTCAATCTAGTACAATATTAATAGGTCTAAAATTTAAAATTTAATAATCGAATCATGAAATATAAATATATAACAGTAATCCTTATTGCGCTTGCCTTAACAAGCTGCGAAGATGAACTTACTACAGATCCTATCGGAGCGCAAACTCAGGAACAAGCTAATTCTAAACCAACATTAGCTTCTGTAGAAAGTTCTGTAACTTCTTCTTACGATATGTTATCCAATCGATTAAATCAGCTGGCTGAATGGGATTGGAACGGAGGTCTAGTATTTCAAAATGATATTATTATAGATGATATCGCATCAGATGATATGGAGAAAAAATGGTCTCCAGATGGTGATCAATCCTGGATGGATGAAATCAATAATTTCACTTTTACTTCGACAAATGGTGGTCCAAACGGATTGTGGAAATACGATTATGAAGGTATCAAAAGAACCAATATTGCATTGAATTTTCTATTAAATCCGGAAATTGAATCGCTTACCGGAATTTCTACCCAAAGAAAAAACCAATTACTGGGCGAAGCTTATTTTTTACGTTCGTACTATTATTTTTCATTGGTAACTAATTTTGGCGATGTACCATTAATTCTGGCTCCCATAAAAACATATCAGGAAGCTTTTGATAAAGCCGTAAGAGCACCAAAAGAAACCGTATGGAGCCAAATTAAGACGGATTTAGAAACAGCAAAAGGACTTTTGCCAAACTTAAAATATTCGTCAAATACAGAAAAATGGAGAGTTTCAAAAGGAGCGGTTATTGCACTTTTGGCCAAAACTGCGCTATACAATAAAGACTGGGCGGCTGTAAATACTTTAGTATCAGAATTAGAAACAACAGGTTTTTATAGCCTTGATGCGAATTATTTTGATAACTTTAATATGAACAAGGAATATGCAGACAATGAAGTGATTTTCTCTTATAACCATGTTAAGCAAGCTGATCCGAGAAAAGGAAACGGAATTTGTGCACCTCTTGGATGGGGATTTTTTGCTCCAAGCACTGATTTTTTAGCTTCGTTTGAGCCTAATGACCCTAGAAAATTATATACCGTAAATGCTCCTGAACAATGGGTTAATAAACTTTTAGGAACTACAGACGGCGGAAACAAAGGCGATGATGACGCTCCAAACAATAAAGTTTTCATTCGTTATGCTGATGTTTTACTTTGGAAAGCAGAAGCACTTAATGAAACAGGAAATTATTCAGGTGCGATTGACATTATAAACCAAATTAGAGCAAGAGCGAGAAATACAGTTACAACTGTTACGGTTAGAGTTCAGGATCCGGCTTTTCCAGCTGACCCAAGTAAAACTATTCCGGTAACTTCAGTTGGTCCTCCTCCACCCGCAGGAACATTGCCAGACAGACCAAATTCTGGAGATAAAGCTCTTATAAAAAATTGGCTGATTGCTGAAAGAAGAGCCGAGTTAGGCTTTGAAAATCAAAGAATGCCCGATTTAAAAAGATGGGGAATTGCTAAGGAAGTAATGACGGCGCACGGAAAAGTTTTCTTAGACAAACATATGCTTTATCCAATTCCGCAAGCAGAAGTAGATGCCTCAGCAGGACTTTTAACACAAAATCCTGGATATTAAGATAAATCTATTTCCAACTTTTAAATTGCCTCCAGCTTTAGCTGGGGATCAAAAAGGGAATGAGAACTAGGCTTTAGCCAAAACACTTAATTATTTTGGCTAAAGCCGAATTTATTATCAATTCTTCAACCTCCAGCTAAAGCTGGAGGTAATTAAAAACGATAAAAAAATAAAACTAAAAATCATGAAAGATATAGCGAAACGTTTTGCAGACAACCCATTATTATCGCCTGTAGACATTCCTGCAAGCAGAGAAGGATTAGAAATTACATGCTTATTAAATCCCGGCGTATTTCAATATGATAATAAAACCTGGCTGATAGTGCGCGTTGCCGAAAGACCAAAACAAAAGGATACTGTTATTTCGTTTCCCATACTAACTCAAACAGGTGAAATTCACATTATCGAAATAGAAAAAAACGATCCTGAACTTATTGCTACAGATGCACGCGTTATCAATTATAAAGGAGTGGATTATTTAACCACGCTTTCCCATCTTAGACTTTTATGCAGTGAAGACGGACATAATTTTTATGAACCCGAAAACTATCCGCATTTGGTTGGCGAAGGTATGCTCGAAACTTTTGGAATAGAAGACTGCCGCGTCGCCCAGATTGAAGGAACATATTACCTAACCTTCACTTCTGTATCAGACAATGGTGTTGGTGTTGGTTTGCGTACTACAACCGATTGGAAAAACTTTACCAAACACGGTATGATATTACCCGCACACAATAAAGACTGCGCCATTTTTGAAGAAAAAATAAACGGATTATTTTACGCTTTACACCGCCCAAGCAGCGTAGATATTGGCGGTAATTACATCTGGATTGCTTCTTCTCCTGATGGTATTCACTGGGGAAATCATCACTGCATCATAAAAACAAGAAAAGGAATCTGGGACAGTAAAAGGGTTGGTGCCGGAGCCGCTCCCATAAAAACAGAAAAAGGATGGCTCGAAATTTATCATGGAGCCAATGAAAATCATATGTATTGTTTAGGTGCTTTTTTAATGGATCTTGAAAATCCCACAAAAGTAATTGCAAGAACAATAGATCCTATTATGGTTCCTGCTGAAGAATATGAATTAAGCGGTTTTTTCGGAAACGTAGTATTCACCAACGGCCACATTGTAGAGCCTGACGGAGACACTCTTACCATGTATTACGGTGCATCAGATGAATTTGTATGCGGTGCTCAGTTTTCGATTAAAGAAATCCTTTTACTTTTAAAAAATAGCTAATGTTTAAAAAACTTATATCAGAAATTGATCATTTTAAAAGTCAGACTCATAATTTTCGTATTCTTATTTTCACCAACTTAGTCTACGCACTAGTACTGCCGGTTATCGATATATTTGTTGCCGCTTATATTATGCGAAACTCAAATGACACCTCAAAAGTAGTCATATACCAATTGGCAATTTATACAGGGATTCCGCTTACATTTTTATTAAATGGATTCTTGCTGAAACATATCAATATCAAAAAATTATATTCAATCGGGATGATGCTCAGCGGCGTTTCGATGATTATAATGATGTCTTTAAAAACACTCGATTTAATCGGGATTGGTGTTGCCGGGATTACCATGGGGCTTTCATTTGGATTATACTGGTCAAATCGCGATTATCTGGCTTTGTCTATAACAAATGACAACAATCGAAATTATTATTACGGATTAGAAACCTTTATTTATACCATAATTGCCATTGCAATACCGGCAGCAATTGGTTTGTTTATTCAGTCAAAAATAGGTGAAGACGAAAAACACCGCGCATATGAAATTATTACCGCTGTTGTTTTTTTAATTACCATTATTGCTTCAATGGTTTGTTATAGAGGTAAATTTATAAATCCCGTACAAAAGCAATACATATTTTTCAAATTTCATCCGCTTTGGTACAAATTACTGTCGCTGGCTGCATTTAAAGGTTTGGCACAAGGATTTTTAGTTACCGCTCCTGCCATGCTTATTTTTAAAATATTGGGAGAAGAAGGCGCATTAGGAAAAGCGCAATCTATAGGGGCTGTTTTAGCCGCAATTATTATTTATTTCATTGGTCGTTTTTCTAAACCATCAGACAGGATTAAAACATTTTCTGTTGGCTTAATCCTATTTGCTTTAGGCGCTTGTTTAAATGGTTTCCTTTTCAACAAAATTGGTGTAATAATCTTTTTACTTTTATTGCTTATAGCAAAACCTTTGATGGATTTAGCCTACTTCCCTATTCAGTTAAAAGTAATTGACATTGTTTCCAGAATCGAAAAAAGAGGCGAATTCGCTTATATCCTAAACCATGAAGCCGGTTTATACCTTGGAAGACTTTTAGGCGCCGGAACTTTCTTAACCTTATATTTTGTTGTATCTGAAGATATTGCTTTAAGATATGCCATTGGTATTATCGCACTATTGCAGTTATGCTCCATTTACATCAGCAAAAAAATCATTAAACAAGGTCTTGAACTTTCACCAGATGAAGAAATAGAAGCTAAAGTATTAGAAGAAACAGCCGCAGGACTTCTTTAAATTAAAAAGAACAAAATGAATACATTTATAAAAATAAGCACTTCGTGCCTGTTAGTTTTAAGTTTAACAGCAGCCGCACAAGTAAAACAACAAAACATACCCCGTGTGGCACAAATGCCGGATTTACCACAGCCATTAAAAATTATTGACTATAAAAAACTGGCTTTAGATTTTGATAAAACAGTTTATGATTTTAATGCAAAAGGTAAATTTTGGCCGATGGTCTGGATGGATGACAGCAAAAAAAATTACCCGCAGACCGTTGTTGGATTATATACTGCTGTTGCAGATGTAAGACAAGGCCCTAATCACAATAAAGGAATGTTTCATGAAGCTCTCGCAACAATGGGCGCAACACTTGGAGCCACATTAGTTGGAATAGACAAAAACAACTCGCAAAACCTAAATTATGTTGCGATGTTGAAAAACTATTTCAACAAAGAAACCAACTGGAATATTATGATGAATAATACCTGCCCCGAAGTTGCTTTACTAGGCGGAGGTTATGGCCGTGATTGGTGGTATGACGTATATCCGAATCTTTTGTTTTATGCCATTTATGATAAATATCCTAACGAACCCGGTTTTACAGAAATAGCCAGAAGTATTGCAGACAAATTTTATGAGGCCGATGTAATTTTAAACGGCAACTACGAATACTCCTATTTTGATTACAACAAAATGAAGCCTATGACAAACCAAATCTGTGCGCAGCCAGATGCAGCAGCTGGACATGCATGGGTATTGTATATGGCCTATAAAAAATTCGGCGATGCGAAATACTTAAAAGGAGCTAAAAGCGCGTTAGCAGCATTAGAATCGCAATCTAAAAATCCAACTTATGAAGTTTTAATGCCTTTTGGAGCTTATTTAGCAGCAAGAATTAATGCTGAAGAAGGTACAAAATACGATACAAACAAAATGCTGGACTGGACTTTTGACGGAACACCAATTTGTCGTGAAGGCTGGGGTTCATTAGTTGGAAACTGGAACGGTATCGATATTTCGGGTGTTTTTGGAAGTACGGTAGATCACGGCGGATACGGTTTTTTAATGAATACTTATGACGCTGCCTGGCCGCTTATACCTATGGTAAGATACGATCAGTCGTATGCTGGAGCAATAGGAAAATGGATGCTGAATGCTGCCAATGCTTCTCGTTTTTTCTATCCGCAATATACGCCGGACGAACATGAAACAATACCTGAATTAGCTAAAGTTACGAAAGGCGTTATTGGTTACGAAGGGATAATAAAGCAATCCAGTTATAAAGAATATGAAAACCTAAAAGGTCCAGTAGCGCAAGGTGATGGTCCGCTTTGGGTACTTGGCGAAAATCCAAAAGAATCTCAATTTAGTGTTTACGGAAGCGGTCACGTTGGTATTTTTGGAAGTATTATTCGTGAAACCAATGTTACAGGAATATTACAATTAAATTTATTAGCAACCGATTTTTATAGCGATAAAGCCTATCCTTCTTATCTGTATTATAATCCGTATTCTGTAAGTAAAACAGTAACTGTAAAAGTTGAAAAAGATGCAAAAGTAGATTTATACAATACCGTTTCGGGAAGTTTTGTAGCCAAGAATGTTTCTGCTTCTGCAAAAATAAAAATGGATGCATTAAGTGCCGCTGTAATTGTACAAATTCCTTCTAATGGAAAGGTAAGCTATGAAGGCTCAAAAATGTTAGTTGATGGTATAGTTGTAGATTATCAATATCAGCAAAAAAAATAAATCATTAAGTTTCACGCCTAGTTTGTCATTCCGAGGAACGAGGAATCGCACAAGAGAATCGACAAAGATTGGCGACATTCTTTACGGAGTTTTTCGTGCGATTGCTCGTTCCTCGGAATGACAAGATTGGGTACAAATAATGGATTAAAATCCAGAATTTCATATAGCGTTCCGAAGGAACAAAACATATTGTAGGGATGGATTTTAATCCATTCTTCGCAATTATAATCGACAATAATACTATGAAATCTAATACCTTGAATTATATATTCATTTTTCTAATAATGTTTAATATAAATACAGCGATCGCGCAAAAAACAGCTGATAAAAAACGGTGGAAAGAATCCGTTTTTTATCAAATCTATATGCCGAGTTATGCTGATAGCAACGGAGACGGATACGGTGATTTTAAAGGAATGACCAAAAAATTAGATTATCTAAAAGAATTAGGTATAAAAGGCATTTGGCTTACGCCTTTTCTTACTTCACCAAAAGTCGATAACGGTTATGATATTGCCAATTATTACGAAGTAGACCCAACATATGGTACTAAAGCCGATTTTGATATTTTTTTAAATGAAGCCCATAAAAGAGGAATAAAAGTCATCATCGATATGGTTTTAAATCATACTTCTACAGATTGTAAATGGTTTCAGGAATCGAGAAAATCAAAAGACAATCCGTATCGGGATTATTATATCTGGAAAGACGAACCGAATAATTGGGAATCTTTTTTTGGAGGAACAGCTTGGGAAAAAGACGCTGCGACCAATCAATATTACTATCATAAATTTGATAAAAGAATGGCCGATTTGAACTGGTCAAACCCAAAAGTAGTCACTGAGGTTCAAAAAATACTTCGTTTTTGGCTCGATGCTGGTGTAGATGGTTTCAGATTAGATGTAATCAATTTCCTGACTACTAATGGAATTACAAAAGATAATCCGATGAAAAACGGACAGCAGGAACATCTAAACGATATTGATCAGGAAGGCGTAAAAAATGCCATGAAAATTATAAAATCGACTGTAAATGAATATGATAACCGTTTTATTGTAGGAGAAATTGGGAGCGATAAAATCGAGGTATTAAAACAATATCAATCACAGGATTTACTGGATGTTGTTTTTAATTTCAATTTTGGAAGCATCAAAGAATTTTCGACACAGCGTATTTTTGACGAGTTGCAAAGTATGGAAAAAAACATGAGCAATTATCCCACTTTATTTTTCGGAAGCCATGATATGCCCAGAATGATCGACAGGCTTACAGACGGAAATACAGACAGATCCATTGCCCTTGCTGCTCTGACACTTACAGCAAAAGGAGTTCCGTTTATTTACTATGGCGAAGAAATTGGTATGCATAATATTATCGCCCAAAACATAAACGAAATGGTCGACATACAAGGGAAAACCCATTATCAACTGGCAATAGCGCAAGGCAAAAACGACAAAGAAGCACTTCTTGAAGCAAACGAACACAATCGCGATAAATCCCGAAGCCCAATGCAATGGAACAGAGAAGCGTTTGCAGGATTTTCAACAGAAAAAAGCTGGATTAAAATCAATCCCGATTATAAAGAAATAAATGTTGATGCTTTAAAACCTCAAAAAAAATCTATTCTTAACAGCTATAAAAAATTGATCGCTTTACGGAATAAAGAAAAAGTTTTGCAATATGGAATTTATGATAATCTGGAACTTGAGGGAGATAAAATTTCATTTACAAGATCTTTTGAAAATGAAAAAATTACTGTTCTAATTAATTTTGGTATAAAAAAAGAAATAACACTGCCTGCGAATGTCAAAGTATTAATGGGAAGCAAAATTCTAAAACCCAATAGTTTTATTATTTATAAAAATTAGTTTTCATCCTGCAAGGTTTTCGAAACCTTGTAGGTATGGTTCTAAAATAGTTAAGACCTACAAGGTTTCGAAAACCTTGCAGGACTAGCAAATCTGACAAGTTTAATTGTCGACTATTTCACTTCATAAATAAAAGATTCAGAAGGTTTTATTTTAACTCTTGCCGAACCTTCACCATTTTTTACAGTAAAATAGGTTTTGTTCTCAGAATATAATTTATCAACAAGCACATACGAACCATCTTTTAAATTCCATTTTGAAATAATATCTGATGGGATTTTTAATTCAAATTCACTTGTTTTTTCTGAAGAGAAATTAGCAACAATTATCAGTTTTTGATTTTCAGACCAGCGAACAAACGAATAAATCAATTCATCATAACCAACATTATTTTGATGGTTTACTGATTGAATTTCCTGAAAGCTTCCCATCAAAGCCGGACTTTTTATAGCAAAATTCAATAATCGTTTGTAAAAATCTCGTAATTGCTTTTCAGAATCAGACAATTGTCCTCCGTCAAATTTTCCTTCATTCATCCATTTTTGATGATTTGGAACTCCGACATAATCGAAAATCGAAGTTCTGGAACGAGTCCCAAAACCTGCATTTTCATTTCCGGCCTCTCCTACTTCCTGTCCAAAATAAAGCATTGTTGGCGAAGTGCTCAAAGTTGTCGAAACTACCATTAAAGGTTTGCCGCGCTCCGGCGTTCCTGCAAATTCAGGACTTGCTAAACGCTGTTCATCATGATTGTCAAGAAAATGAAGCATATGATGCTCAATATCTGCCATTCCTTTTTGAATATCAGATAATCCATCTGGAGAAGATTTTCCGCGAATAACATCTTTCAGTTTATCATACGTTTCTACTTTATCATACAAATAATCCATTTTTCCTAAACGAATATAATTTCTGTATTCATTTGGATTATAAACTTCTGCCAATAAAAAAGCATTCGGATTTTTCATTTTAATTGCAGAGTTCATATAACTCCAAAATTCATACGGAACCATTTCTGCCATATCATAACGGAAACCATCAACACCTTTTGCTGTCCAGTATAAAGCTATTGATTTAAATTTTTTCCACGAATCGGGAACGTCTTTATCCTGCCAAAATGCAAAATGTTCGGCATACGATTTTTGATCAAAACCAGCCGGAAGTTCAGGAAAATCTTTTGTACCATCGGGACGAACACCATAATTTACTTTTACCGTTTCGTACCAGTCGTTTTGATCCGGTTTTACTTTACGCGAACCATTTCCTGTCCATTTTGCCGGATTTTCCTCAAAGACACCATCAACAAGTGCATTTTTTTCTCCGTTTAACGGAATATCTCCATCGGGAATTTCAAAATGCATATTTGGAATATAGTAGAAATTATTGTCACGTTTATATTCGGCAGTTACATCATCATCGGCACCAAAATCTCTTACACCCTCAGGATTATTTTTTCCTTCGTATTTTCTCGCAATATGATTCGGAACTATATCAATAATTAATTTTAATCCCGCTTTGTGAGTTCGTGCAATTAAAGCCTCAAATTCCTGCAATCTGTTTGCGGGATTTACTGCTAAATCAGGATTTACATTATAATAATCTTTCACGGCATATGGTGAACCTGCACGGCCTTTTACCACTTCAGGATCGTCATTTGAGATTCCGTAAGTCGTATAATCACGAACCAAAGCGTGATGCGGAACGCCCGTATACCAAATATAAGTTACCCCTAAATCTTTTATTTCGTGAAGCGCTTTATCTGTAAAATCATTAAACTTTCCAACTCCGTTTTCTTCAATAGTTCCCCACGGTTTATTGGTTTTGTTTTTATTTCCGAATAAACGGGTAAAAACCTGGTAAACAACAATTTTATGATCTTTTGAATTTTCTTCTTTTACTTCACTCATTTTTAAATCTTTTGTTTTACAACCAGAAAACAACATTACCACAGCCATTCCCGCAGCAATAAATTTACTTTTTATCATAGTTTTTTAAATCTAAACGTATCTGTTTTTTTGAATTAGAAATCTAAATCCAATTCCTAAATTTAGTTTATTTTTCATAACTCCGATGAATGCCATTTCAATTTATAATTTTGCAATAACTAAATCGTTAACTACAACGTGAGAGTTCACGGTTTTGTTAATAAATTCAGATGAGGTTCAAAGTGACAAAGGCTCAAAGGGACAAAGGTTTTAAAATCAGAAAAACTTTGAACCTTTGTTTCTCTGTACCTTTGAACCTTAAAAATAAACATATAAATTAATGCTAATAACAATCTAAGGTTGTATCCTTTTTTATAAATTTGACAAAAATTTAATCACTTGAAGAAATTACTCTTTTTTATATCTTGTCTGCTTTTATTAAGTGTTCAAATCATTTCTGCGCAAGCACCAAAAAAAGCGCAGGGACCAAAAAAAATCAACATAGAACATTCTGATTATTTAGATGTGGATCAGGCTACAGCGCCTGATGCGGTCTTGCTTACCGGAAACGTAAAAGTAAACCATGACGGAGTAGTGCTTACCTGTAATAAAGCGTATTATTTTCAGAAAGAAAATTATTTAAAAGCCTTTGGAAATGTACAATTAGTACAAGGTGATACTTTGTTTTTAAATAGTAAATATGCCGAATATAACGGAAATATGAAAAAAGCTTTTGCAACTGGAGATGCTGTAATGACTTCGCCAGATGCTACTTTGCAAACAGATACTATTAATTTTGACCGAAATACTCAAGAAGTTTTCTACAATACAAAAGGTACTATCGTGAACAAAGACAATACTTTAGTGAGTAAATCAGGAAGGTATTTTGTCGCTGAGAAAAAATTTCAGTTTTTGACAGAAGTTACGATTACGAATCCGAAGTATGTTATAAAATCAAATCATTTGGATTATTACAGTAATTCAGGGCATACTTATTTACTTGGTCCGTCAACAATTACCAGTAAAGCCAATTATATTTATACTGAAAAAGGGTTTTACGACACCAAGAAAAACCTCGCTCATTTTTTACGGAAATCATACATAAAATACGATGACCGACTCATTGAAGGAGATAGTTTATTTTATAATCGAAACACCGAATTTGCATCGGCAACGCGAAATGTAAAAATCACGGATTCTATTAATAAAGGGCTTGTAAAAGGGCATTATGCCGAGATTTACAAACTAAAAGATTCTATGTTTGTTACCAAAAGGGCGGTTGCTATTAATTTAGTTGAAAACGATTCGGTTTACATTCACGGACAAAGATTAATGGTTACCGGAAAAGAAGGTGAACGAATTTTGAGAGCGTTTAAAAATGTTCGTTTTTATAAAACCGACATGAGCGGAAAATGTGATTCGATACATTCAAATTCTAAAACCGCTTTAACAAAACTAATTGGAAGCCCGATTTTATGGAACGGCGACAGTCAGATTACAGGCGATTTAATGCATTTAATTGGCGATAACAATACTAAAAAATTAGATTCATTAAAGGTTATTAATAACACTTTCCTGATCTCCAAGGACACTTTAGGAACGGGATATAATCAGGTCAAGGGACTCAATTTATTTGGAAAGTTTAAAGAAGGAAAACTCCACGATGTTGACGTCGTCAAAAATACCGAAGTCGTCTATTTTATGCGGAATGACGCCAATGAATTAATCGGAATTAATAAAAATGTCAGCAGTAAAATAAACCTGATTCTGGAGAATAATGCCGTAGAAACGATTACGTTTTTTAATCGTGTTGACGGAGATATTTTCCCCGAAGAAGATTTACCTGAAAATGCCCGTAAACTGCGCGGTTTTGTCTGGCGCGGTGACGAAAGAATAAAATCAAAAGACGATATTTTTACTGCCGAAGAAAATGAAATGAACGACAAATTAGTCAAGGAAGGAAAAGATCAGGAAGAAAAAGATAAAAACGTTCCTATGAAAGTCAGGAAAGAGACTTTGAATTACGACAAGAAAAAACCAGCTGTAAAAACAGAGACTAAACCTAAGGTTAAATAGTTTTCAGTTTTCAGTCGCAGTTTTCAGCTTACAGACTTTGTGGTAAAATTATTTGCAGTTTTCAGTCTCAATTTTCAGAAGCCTGAAACTTAAAAACACATTTTAATTTTCAGCCTTAGCTTTGAGATCTTTGCATTAACAATGCAATCTTAATTTTAACCTTACAAACTTTGCGTAAATCTTTGCGATCTTTGCGTTAAAAAAATAGTCTTAGTTTCAATTTTCAGTCGCAGTCACAGTTTTCAGCAACCTGGAAATTTTAAACCTGAAACAAAAATCTAAGAACCTTAGCAACTTAGCATCTTAAAAAAAATGAACCCAGATTTTATAAAATACCAGGCACAAACTTCTCCTTATCCTTTAGGAATGGAAGTTTCGCACGCCATTGGATCATACATATACGATACAAACGATAAAAAATATTTAGATTTTGTTGCCGGAGTTTCGGCTTGTACGCTTGGACATCAGCATCCGAGAGTAAATCAGGCCATAAAAGACCAGTTAGACAAATATTCACACGTAATGGTTTACGGAGAATATTCGCAAAGTCCGGCAGTTCAGTATTGCAAATTAATGGCCTCACTCCTTCCCGAATCCCTAAACAAAACGTATTTAGTAAATTCAGGAACAGAAGCAATCGAAGGCGCTTTAAAACTAGCCAAACGAACAACAGGACGTAGTCAGCTAATTTCTTGCCATAACGCCTATCACGGAAACACAATGGGTTCTATGAGTGTTATGGGATTTGAAGAACGCAAACGAGCTTTTCGCCCGCTGCTTCCAGATGTAGATTTCATTACATTTAATAACGAAGCCGATTTAGAAAAAATAACAACCAGAACCGCTGCCATTCTGTTAGAAACGATACAAGGTGGTGCCGGATTTATTCAGCCCGAAAATAACTTTCTGCAAAAAGTCCGCAAGCGTTGTGATGAAGTTGGAGCGTTAATGATTGTAGATGAAATTCAACCGGGTTTTGGAAGAACCGGAAAACTTTTTGGCTTTCAAACCTACGATGTTATTCCAGATATTGTTGTTATGGGAAAAGGTATGGGAGGCGGAATGCCAGTTGGCGCTTTTACAGCTTCGGCAGAAAGAATGGACCTTTTAACCGAAAATCCTAAACTTGGACATATCACTACATTTGGAGGTCATCCTGTCATTGCGTCAGCTTGTTTGGCTACTTTGCAGGAATTAACTGAGACAAATTTAATGCAGGAAGCCTTAGAAAAGGAAAAACTGTTCAGATCGCTTTTGGTACATCCTTTGATAAAGGAAGTTAGAGGAAAGGGATTAATGCTTGCAGCGATGACAGAAACGGCAGATATAACAAATCAGGTTATTTTAAACTGCCAGGACAAAGGATTAATACTGTTTTGGCTTTTGTTTGAAGGATGTGCAATCCGTATAACGCCGCCGCTTACGATTTCTGAAGAAGAAATAAGAGAAGGATGTTCCATAATTTTAAATGTTATGGATGAAATATTAAAAGCGGGCAATAATTAAATAATCTTTTAAAGATCAGAAGATTATAACTACATTTGGGATGTAAATTCTAAATTCATTGTTAATTAAATTGTTCAAAACAATTAATTTCCCTTCCCCACATCAATTATATGGTTGCCTAAATTTATAACAGGCTAATTTCAAATAAAACAAAGTATGCAATTAAGCAACGAAGAAGAAGATTATAACCTATCCTTATCGAAATTTGAGTCGATGTTAAAAACTAACAAAGTGCTCTTTTTTGATTCTGAAGAATTTGAAGAAATCATTCTTCATTATTTAGATATAGGCAAGGCTAATTTAGCAAAAAAGGCCTTAAAACTTGCATTAGACCAACATCCAAAATCTACAGGCTTAAAATTAGTACAAGTAGAAATGCTGGTTTACGAAGACAAACTTGAAATCGCTGAGAAGCTTTTAAACGAGTTGTATGCAATCGAACCAAACAACGAGGAAATTTATATCCAAAAAGCAAATATTTGTTCTAAAAGAGATCAACACGAAAAAGCAGTAGAATTACTTAAAATTGCCCTGCAATATACTGATGACTACGCCGACGTGTACAACTTGATTGGAATGGAATATCTTTTTATGGATAATCTTGAACTGGCAAAAGAGAGTTTCATCAAATGTCTTGAAGAAGATTTAGAAGATCAATCTGCCTTATATAACGTGGTTTACTGTTTTGAATTTTTAGATCAAAATCAGGAAGCTATTGTTTATCTGAACGACTACATCAACAAAAACCCATATAGTGAAATTGCATGGCATCAGCTTGGAAGACTGCATTATGGCGTAAAAGAATATGAAAGTGCCATTCGTGCTTTTGACTATGCAACCCTAATCGACGATGAGTTTTTAGGTGCATTTATGGAAAAGGCAAAAGCTTACGAGCGTCTTAAAAAGTACAATGAAGCGATTGAAAGCTACAATCGTACTATTGAATTAGACGATGCGACTTCATATGCTTTACTTCGTATTGGTAAATGTTATGAAAAATTAGGAAATGCTGTAAAAGCGCTTCAATATTACAACCAGACTGTTCACGAAGATCCGCTTTTAGATAAAGGCTGGATTGCGATTACAGATTTTCATGTTCGCCAAAAGAATTTTCAAAAAGCATTATTTTTTGTAAATAAAGCATTAGCAATCGACAATCAAAATCGTTTGTATTGGAAACGTTATGCAACGATCAATAAACAAATGAACTTTTTTGAAGAGGCTGAATTTGGATACAGAAAAGCAGTTGAATTTGGAGATTATGCTCTTGATACCTGGTTATATTGGGTTGATATTCTTCAATTTTTAGGAGAATTTGAAAGTGCTATTCAAACCTTGCTTCAGGCTTCAGAATATTTTCCGGAAGAAAACGAAATCGAATATCGTTTGGCAGGATTGTATTTTATGATTCAGGACAATACAAAAGCAAAATTCCATTTAAGTAATGGATTGCGTTTGAACTTTGATAATTATATTCTTATCGAAGATTTATTTCCGGTAGTTTGGACAAAAAAAACAGTTAGAAATTATATCGAAAAACACAGAAAATAATAATGATTGATATTTTAAAAAGGCGTTTTGGCTTATTGGGCCGTAATATTAGTTACTCATTTTCAAAAGGTTATTTTACAGAAAAATTTAATGATGAAATTTTCGTCGGCAACAGCTACGAAAACTTCGACATTGCTGATATTAACCACTTTTCAGGATTATTAAAAAACAATCCGGATTTGAAAGGTTTAAACGTTACGATTCCTTATAAAGAGCAGGTAATTCCTTTTTTAGATAAACTATCAAAAAAAGCAGCTTTAATTGGTGCTGTAAATACTATTAAGTTTACCAAAAACGGAAAGCTAAAAGGTTACAACACCGATTATTATGGCTTTAAAAAATCATTAAAACCTTTATTAGAACCGCATCATAAAAAGGCATTAATCCTTGGTACAGGCGGTGCTTCAAAAGGTGTAGCTTTTGCACTGGATGAACTTGGTATTCTTTATACTTTTGTTTCAAGAGAAGCAAAAGAAAATATCATTGATTACAACTTGATTAATGCTACTACTTTTGACAATTATCAAATTATAATCAATTGCACACCAGTTGGTACAAGTCCTAACATAGAAGCTTGTCCTGATCTTCCTTATGAGTTTTTTACAGAAAAACACATTGCATACGATTTGATTTATAATCCTGCCGAAACTCAATTTCTTAAAAATGCCAAAGAAAGAGGTGCCGTAATTAAAAACGGATATGATATGCTTATATTTCAGGCAGAGAAAGCCTGGAAAATATGGAATAAATAAAAAAACTTGGAATGTAGGAAATTAAAGTAATTTTTGTAAATTAGTCTACTCATTTGTAGATAGTTATGAAAAAATCAATACTTTACTTCTGCATTTTATTTTTTATTTCACTTGCTTCCACAGCACAGGAATCTCAAAACACAAATGAGACTGCAAGTAGTGTGTATACAGAAGCCCGATATCATTATTATCTAAAAACAATTTTACTTTTTAATGAATATTTAGATACTGATTCCGGTTCATTTAATACAACACAGCTCCGATTTTTACATCCTATTGCCAATAAGGCCTGGAATTTAAGAATCGATCTTCCTTTGATTTCTACTAATACTTCTTCTATAAACAAAACCGGAATGGGAGATATTGGTGTCGGAATCAGCTATATTCCATACTTGGAACATAAAAATGGCGGAGTTGCTTTTCGCGCTCGGGTCATATCAAATTCGGCCGTTGATCCTGCTTTGGGATCAGGAAAATGGGTTGTTGCTCCTGCTGTTTTCTATGGAAAATATCTGGTAATGAATAAATTATTATGGATAAGTTCTATAGAAAATCAATCCAGTTTCGCAGGATCAGACAACAGAAGCGACATCAATACAACCTCTTTTGAAAATTACTTTATGTATATTTTTGGAAAAAACTGGTTTGCTGCCGATGCCGCATTTAGATACAATAATACAAATAAGGGTTTTCCAAATAATGCTTTTATAGAATTTGGCCGAAAAATAACGGCAAATGATTTGGCATATATTCATCCGAGCGTTGGTTTTGGAAATCATAAATCTTATAATTGGGGAATTGAAGTTGGAATGCTGATTTTATTTTAATCAGGAATCGACAAAAGTTTCTGTTTAAAATCATTAGTTTAACTTCAATCTTCTAAAAATAATGGGAAATTGAAATTTTTATTTCCTTCAAACAATTTATAAAAATTAACATATCAAAGGTGTAAATGATAGTAAAGAATAAGAATTTCATCGTAAAATACAGCATAAACAAACGATTTATTTTGTAGTTAGAAACACCTTTACTATCTTTCGCTCTGTTTAAAGTAAAAACCTTATACATTTAAAATGTTAGAAGAAAAGAATGATAACCTGCAAGAAGCAGACGGAAAGTTAGGAATCGATATTAGTGATTCTACACAAGATGATACAGTTGAAGCTGCAGAACCTGAAACCGTAACTGAAACTCCTGTTTCAAGCCCTGAAAATGAAGTTGAAGAAACGGCAGAAATTGAAGAAACTGATCATCAAAGTGCATTAGATGCCATAACAAATTCAAATGCCGAAGAAAGTGAAGATGAAACGCTAAAAGAGCGTCATGATATTCCTATGAAGGATTATGACACTTTTTCTTTGGATGCACTGGTAGACGAGCTTAAAAAATTGGTTAATATAGACAAAACAATGTCTGTAAAAGATCATATTGAGGAAATCAAAAAATCATTTTTACTGCAATACAACCATCTTATAGAAGAAAAAAGAGAAGAATTTAATGCTTCAAAAGAAGATCCAAATGAAGAATTTGAATATCATTCTCCTTTAAAATCTAAGTTTGATGAATATTATAATATTTTTAGAGAGAAAAGAAATGCTCACTTTAAACATTTACAAACTAATCTAAAATCTAATTTAGAAAACAGACTTGCCATAGTTGAGGAATTAAAGGAACTTATAAATCCACAGGCCAATATAAAAGACACTCTTAAGCATTTTAATGATTTAAGAGAAAGATGGAAAAATGCCGGAGCAATTCCAAAAGACAAATACAATCACGTTTGGAACAATTACCACTTTCATGTAGAAAATTTTTATGATTATCTGCATTTAGATCGTGAAGCAAGGGATTTAGATTTTAAACATAATCTAGAACAAAAACAAAAAATCATTGCAAGAGTTGAAGAGCTTGTAAATGAAACTGACATTAGCAAAGCATTCCGTGAATTGCAGGATTTACACCGACTTTGGAAAGAAGATATAGGTCCTGTTTCTAAAGAACACCGTGATTCTATCTGGAATAAATTTAGCGAACTGACGAAAAAAATTCACGATAAAAGAGAAGTTTTATTCGAAAGCCAAAGAGCAAACGAACAACAAAATCTTGAAGCTAAAAAAGAAATTATTTCTAAAATCGAGGTTTTAGGAACGGAGAAAGTAAACTCGCATTCGCAATGGCTTATTCAGATTCAAAAAGTAGAAGCTTTAAGAAATGAGTTTTTCGCTGCCGGGAAAGTTCCTTCTGAAGTAAATGAAGAAACATGGGCTTCGTTTAAAACAGCTGTTAGAAATTTCAACGCCTTTAAAAATTCATTTTATAAAGACATCAAGAAAGATCAAAACGATAATTTAAACAAAAAAATGGCTCTTGTAGCTAAAGCCAAAGAATTGCAGGAAAGCACTGATTTTGGTTCTACTACTCCAATCATGAAACAAATTCAGGAAGAATGGAAACAGATTGGCCATGTTCCTAAAAAATATTCAGATAAAATCTGGAAAGAATTTAAAGATGCGTGCAACCATTATTTTGATAAATTAAAAGAACACAAATCAGAAGAAAATGCTGATGAGGTTGCTGCATTTGACAACAAAAAAGCTTATTTGGATATTTTGAGAGCTTACCAGTTAACTGGTGATCACAAAACAGATCTTGATGCTATAAAACAGCATATTGAAATCTGGAAAGGTTACGGAAAAGTTCCTTTTTCAAGACGTCATATTGAAGGGAAATTCAATAAAATTTTAGATGCTCTTTTTGAAAAACTAAGTTTAAGCAAAAAAGAATCTGAAATGATGCGTTTCTCTAATAGAATCGATTCGTTATCAGATAGTAACGACACAAGAAAATTAGACAATGAAAAGATTTTCATTATGCGTAAAATTGAAGAAGTTCAAAATGAAATTTTCCAGTTAGAAAATAACATTCAGTTCTTTACCAATACTAAAAACGCTAAAAAAGAGAATTCAATTGTTACAGAAGTACGTAAGAACATTGCTATTCACAAAGAAAGCCTTGAAGTGTGGAAAGACAAACTGAAACAATTAAGAAACTTAAATCAGCCAGAATAATTATCAGGTTGAGCGAAGTCGAAACCATTTAAATATAAAAGGTGTAATGAAATTCATTGCACCTTTTTTTTGTGTTCATTTTTTGCGTTCATTTTTTAACGCAAAGACCGCAAAGATTTTTTTATTAAGGAATGTTTAAAACATAAGTTCGCAAAGCTGTTGTCAAGACAAAGCTTTGCGAACTTTATACACTGGTGTAAAAACAAAAACTTTGCAAACTTTGCGCAAATCCTTAGCGTTATTTTTTTAACGCAAAGACCGCAAAGATTTTTTTATTAAGGAATGTTTAAAAACATAAGTTCACAAAGCTGTTGTCTAGATAACAGCTTTACGAACTTTGTATACTAGTATAAAAACAAAAAACTTTGCAAACTTTGCGCAAATCCCTAGCGTTATTTTTTCAACGCAAAGACCGCAAAGATTTTTTTATTAAGGAATGTTTAAAAACATAAGTTCGCAAAGCTGTTGTCTAGATAACAGCTTTACGAACTTTGTATACTAGTATAAAAACAAAAACTTTGCAAACTTTGCGCAAATCCTTAGCGTTATTTTTTTAACGCAAAGACCGCAAAGATTTTTTTATTAAGGAATGTTTAAAAACATAAGTTC